>JAKMGP010000132.1 GCA_022424905.1 Akkermansiaceae bacterium
CGTTTGCCTTCGGCCAGGCTTTGATTCGAGATGCATCCATGGCACGGTTTCATGACGTCTGGTCTTAAATCCCTTGGCACAGCATGACACCTTCCTTCGTTAAGGCTGTCATATGATGCGAAAACGGGTAACCCCCTTTCTCCCCCATGTATTCCGCCCAAATTCGTTCTTCACGGACTTTCCTCTAAAAGCAAATTCCTATTAGTTCAGCTTCAAGTTCCACCAGCGTGTCCGTAGCGATGGCCTCGACTTCAGGCACCACGTAATGCGGCTTCTCTTCTTCGATCACCGCACGCAATTGCTCGCCATCGAGCATGGGAATCACACGCGAACGATCCGCCACCTGCATGGCCGGAGCGTTTTCATAAGCGTCGACACCAATGACTTCGACGCCGTAACGCTGCAGCTCGATGACAACTTCCTTACCCAATTCCCCCGAGCCGCAAAGCAGAACGCGTGTGGCCGTATCCGAAAAAGGGGTGCCGATGGTGGTGCTCATACTCCCGAGGTCTCGGGAGAGCCAGGACGGGTGTCGAGCGGAGAAGACTGGCCTACTTCCGCTCCCAGGTATCGCCCGCTTGAAGTCTTTGCTTGGGTGCCTTGCTATGGAGCCAGGCCTTAGCTTGCGCATCCCCTTTGAGATGGGCATCCCAGAAGGCCGTGCTGAGGGCAATGATCGCCTTGTGGTGATTCTTGTTGCGGTGCTGAGTGCCGAGCATGCTGCGATCCGAAAAAGCCATGTGCTTGGCGTCCTTGAGCACGAGTTGGTATTTATTCCCAGTCGCTGGCAGCGCTTGGTACACCTTCACGCGATCCTCGGCCTTCATGTCGGGCTTGATGACGCTGGTGTCCTTGGTGCCCGTCATCAGCATCCACGGCATTTGAATGTGCCCGAAGGTTTCCTTGTCCTTGCCTCCTTTGGAGGAACTAGGGCTCAGCATAAGGGCGGCCTTGATGCGCTTATCGGTGTACCTTTCTCCGAGTCGCCCATACTTCTGGCCAGACACGGCCTGCGAGGTGACCGCTCCAAAAGAATGGCCACCGATGCCCAACTTGCTCAGATCAAGCCGACCCGACAGCAAGTGAGCTTTGTCGGCATTCCATTGGGTGAGTTGATCAATGACGGCTGGAACATCCTTGGTGCGATCGGTGAAGCTCTGGAAGCTGGCGGCCTTCTTCAGGGCTCGGAAGCGTTGAGCTTTCGGGGCATCTTTGATGACGCTGGTGTCACTGCCGATGTGCTGCATCGCAACAACGGCATATCCTCGCGCCGCCCAATGATTACCAAGATAGGCTCCTATTTCACGGCTACCTCCAAGGCCGTGGCTGAGTAAGATCACTGGCGCATTCTTCTGTGTCGGCAGGTAGAGTTTCAGAGGCACTTTGCGACCCTTGTAATCCATGTCGAGGAGGCGGGTCTCCACCTTCCCTGCGGCCAACGATGGATTGTAGGCAGCGGCATCCTTGGCTGGGAGCCCCGCTGAAAGCATGGGTACCGCCGAAAGCACGGCGAAATACGTAGAGAGTTTCCCACGAAGGTTCATGCCCATTAAACTCAAGAGACTGGGAAAAGTTGTGAAGGCCATGACAAAAATAACCCGCCGACCTTGAAATCAAAGTGGCGGGATTCGTGAGTGGTGGAACGCCTCTTAGACGCCAGGTGTCTTGGAATGTGCGTTCTGTGGGAAGTCGAAGGTCAGGACGAGCGGCTCCGAGCCGGTGTTCTCGATTTCCACTCCGCCGCGATCGAGGGCGGCCTGGGTGATGACAACCCCCTTTCTCCCCCATGTATTCCGCCCAAATTCGTTCTTCACGGACGTTCCGCCAGAAGCAAATTCCTAGCAGCCAACGGCTATCTCCAAAATGCTTTTACGATCCATCAAGCACCTTTTCCTTCAGGTAACACCTTTACAATGACTAAAATGACTGGTGATCACTACTCCAAGAATGCTAAGACTCTAGAATTAAATCGGTCTTGGTTCTCCACGAACATAAAGTGGCTGCCACCTTCACTCTCTGGAAAGATTTCCACCTCACCGTTTGGAATTTGAGATGCTATCCAGCGCTGAGAAGCGCTTGTAAAGATAGATGCCTCGCCTCCGACAACTAGGGTGCGGCATCGAATTCGTTGTATTACATCTCGCCAATCACCAAATGCTGCATCCCGAAGCAGTTGTGCCGCCAAGTGCCTTGGAAATTTAAAGTTTTCTTCTGCAATAAACGGCAGAGTCTTTTCTGGAAAATCGGGAGTGAAGAATCCCCTCACGAATTCAATAGTGCTATCTAAATCAACGCAAGCTAGTGCGCCAGCTGCTAACTCATCAACATCAGCGGAGCTTCCGTAGAAGCACCCGAACTCAGATCTTTCTTCAGGACTCCACTCTGCTCTTGGAAACATACATGGAGCCTGATCAACTAGCACTAGCTGTTCAATATGGTCCTGTCCGTAAAGATCAATATAAGCCCATATGACAGCACACCCCATTGAGTGGCCCATCAAATCGACTTTTGACAACTCCAATTTATTTATTGTTTCGTGAAGGTCTTGCGCCAATCGCGATACACGATAGCCATATTCTGGTTTTTCACTCTCACCATGGCCTCGCATGTCTAGCGCTATAACGCTGCGAATCGCACTGAGTGATTCAACGGTCCCCTCCCATTCGGCAGAAGTCTGAGACCAACCGGGAATCATAATAAGAGATCGACCTTCACCGCCTGTAAGCGCCGATAGCGCCGCACCATCATCAAGTTGAATCGAAATACGTTTCATTAAGCACCTTCTCCTTCCGGTGATGTTTCCAACAAGATCTTCTTCAAGACCCTTATCTTCTTGTTGCGTTGTTTGATCTGTCTACACAACAAGCGAATCACTTCTTCATGCAACTCAATCGACTGCTTTGGGTCACTTTCCTTCAGGTCTTGAGCATGTTCTAACACCTTAGCAGCGACCTTTCCGTTTGCATAAGGGAGCAGTGAAATCTGAGCAGTCAATGGCGTGTCCTCGTCGGATTTTCTCCTCATGACGATAGCTGAGGATCTGGAGATTGGCAATAGAATTGTGAATTTTGGGTATAAACATCCGGTCCTCATAGAGGCTCTAGAAGCCCATCACGGACAAGTTTATTCTGACCTGCAGATCGCGCTGTTCTGCGGTCCTAAAGTTGCCTAGGGCGCAATACAGAGTCTTATTAGCGTCCAAAATCTGAGCAGTCGATTAACAGAATCAGCAGGCAGAGACTTATGATTTCATCAATTCCTGAATATCAACGCTTGAGGGCTTTAAGGAACAACCCCCTTTCTCCCCCATGTATTCCGCCCAAATTCGTTCTTCACGGACTTTCCTCTAAAAGCAAATTCCTAGCAGTCAGTCAGTCTGGTAGCTCTAGGTCTTTAAGCTCGAAGCATTACCCTTTTAACTTAAATCGGGCGACATAGGCAAATGCTGTCACATAAAGATATTCCTCATTTTCATCAAAACAGCAGTTAGTGATCGGATCCGGAAGCCTTATTGTCGCAAGCTTTTTACCTTCTGGAGAAATCACTAGTAGTCCACCCGGTCCTGTTGCAAAGAGATTCCCGCTTGAGTGCATCTTCATTCCATCAAACCAACCGGCGTCGGCATCTCCATAAGGGCCTTCAAAAAAGACACCACCAGAACCGTCTTCCGCAGAGAAGCGCCACATTTTTGGGTCTTTCATGTCTGAGCTACCAACATAGATCCAGTTCTGGTCTGGAGAAAGGGCGATTCCGTTAGGTAGGTCCATTTCGTTGCTTACGAGAGATACCTTATCAGTGGCAGCTTGGTAGCGATAGATCCCGCAATAAGGAATTTCCCGTTTATCATCGACAAAGACCATCCCCTCTCCCGGGACACTATTCGCGATGTCACAGTGACCATAAGGTGGGTCGGTAAAGTAGATGTCTCCGTTGGCTGCAATGGTCAGGTCATTTGGGCTATTGAATAGTTTGCCCTCATAGGTTGCAGTCAGCGTCGAGAAGCCTTCCTGAGTGATGTTGTCAAAGGTCATCTTGGCGAGCCTCCGGTCTCCATGCTGGCAGATAATGAGGTTACCTGCGGTATCAAGAGCAAGACCATTGGAGCCCAAAACCCCGCCCTCAAAAAACGGAACTCTTCCCGTATGTCCGCCAGGAGAGAGAAATACATCGGATCCTTTTTCCTCGGACCACTGATGAATCTTATTCCCCTTCACGTCCGAGAAGAGAAGTGTCTTCATTGAAGGAATCCAGACCGGTCCTTCCGCGATTTCAAAACCTTCCGCAAGAACTTGAAGCTTGAACGACCTGTCGAGAACCATTTCCAGATTAGGGTCATGAAGTTCAACTTGGCAGGTCAGGTTTTCTGGGGGCGCTGCGCCGGCGTTAACTTCGGCGGCCTTGCTTTCTTCATTTTTCTGAGCGTTCTCTGCTTTCTCACCGCAGGAGCAAAGCAGAATTAATATTCCTAAAATTTGTCCCGTAAATATTACTCTTTTCATTAAGCCACAAGTAGAAAGATGATCCTCAGATTCAAGGTGAAAGTGACTCTGATTTCAGCGAAGCACTGCTAACGGCTTCTGGAATTTGGATTCAGGGATACAAGGAACAGGATACGGGGTTCAGCTCTTCTCTCGAAAGGTGCGGGGGCTGCCCCCCTACTCCACCGATAACGGGCAGCCTCACTGCACCCTGATTCCCGAACCCTTTACCCTGAATCGGGAAATATAAGACAAGGAGAGGAATCGAGGTAAAGGAATCGAGGAACAGGATACGGGGTTCGGCGAGAGGCTGCGGTGAGGCGTTGTCCACCACCACGCCGTCAGGCCACATAGTTTGAGTTTGCAACCCTCCCTGTTTATGTCCATTCTAGCGGCGGTCTAAACTAATAAAATCATCGATGAGCGAAGAATTACCAGCAGTAGGCTTTCTAGAGAATCTGGAAGATGAGGTCAGAACGCAACTTGTTTCGCAAGGAACCCTTTATACCCTTGCTTCCGGACAACATATTATCGAGGAGGGAGCCGAGCAGGATCACCTTTTTCTTATTCTTGAGGGGGTTTTTGACGTTTTCACAAAACAAAAAGGAAATCGCACCGCAGTCGCAACTATTCCTGCCGGGGGAACCCTTGGTGAGGTCAACATCTTCAATCCATCGACTGCAAGCGCCGAGGTCATCTCACGAGGCGATGGCAGGGTATGGGCAATTGATCGCTTCGGACTCAATGCATTCGTGGAAGGAGATCCTCAAGCTGGCAATGTCGTTCTCGTAAGCCTCCTCACCTTGATGTCTGAGCGGCTGCGTGTTTCAAATAGTAAGCTTGCCGAGTCCAACCAATGGGGTGACTTGCGCTAACCGACTTGAACCAACTTAGCGGGATCGAAATTTTCTTGGGTTTCTTAATTTGCCGGCCTTCGGAGATTACTTTTTGAGGACTGACTTATCCGATTCAGATTTCGATTTCCTCGCCCTCAATCGCTGGACGAACCCCTGATCGTATTTTGGCTACTTCTTCCGCAATGGCATCCAACTTGGCATCGTCATGCGAAGGGTCGTGATGAAATAGAAAAGTCTGTTTAACATTTGCGGCTTCAGCCACTTTCACGGCTTCTTGCCAAGTAGAGTGCCCCCACCCTTTAAACTTGGGGTAAACTTCGTCGGTGTAAGCGGCGTCATAGACCATCACGTCGGCATCATGTGAAAGGGAGACCACGTTTTCATCGATACGATCCTCAAAGTGCTCCGTGTCTGTGCATATGGCGATTGATTTACCTGCAAACTCGATACGATATCCACAAGCCCCATTTGGATGGTTTAGTTTCCCGGTTTTAATAACGATGCCTTCCCCAAGCTCGAAGATTTGACCACAACTATAGTCGTTAAAGGTGCATGCCTGCTCGATTAAAGAACTGGGAACTGGGAAGACCGGAGCCTTCATCAACATCCTGCTTATGACACCTTGTAAGTCACATGGGGGCTGTAAATGACCCACATGAAGTCGGATCTTATTTTTTGGGTTATAGAGAGGAGTGAAGAAAGGCAGCCCCTGGATGTGATCCATGTGGGTGTGCGTAAAGAAAATATCAGTATCAAGAATATTCCCTTCATCTAGCATGATCTTCTGGCCAAGGGCGCGAATGCCAGTGCCTGCATCAATTATGATGCGACGACAGCCACAAGTGACCTCAAAGCAGGTTGTGTTGCCGCCATATTTAACGGTATCCGGGCCTGGACAAGCAATGCTACCTCTGGTTCCCCAGAACTTGAGACGAAAGGTAGTGTTGTCTAACATAGTTTTTTAGTGGCTTAGAAAAATGTCGAGAGTTTTTAGCATGTTAGCAAAACCCTTCTTGATTGGGGGATTTTTTGGACCGAGTTAATAGTAGGGCGGATATTTTGAGCAACTTCGTCGCTCAAACGTGTATTAATTTTATAAGATTTGGAACTCACCAAAATCCCTCATTAAAAATAAACCACTTTCTCTGTTGGCCGTTGGCGGAACGAAAATCTTCGCAATCCTCCTCATTCCCTTCATTTATTCAATAGTAATACCAACCACGAATGGGGCGCACTTGATTAAGCCGGATGCTAAGTCAATATGAGAAATGACTTTTTCTGGGTTCGGGTTAGTCCAAATTGGTTTTGTCAACAAACGATCATTACCAAGATTGTTTGGGCCTTGAAATCCTAGATTTGCTTCAGGAACGCTATCCGACGAATCTGCGCTCCACCAATTAAAAATGTCTTCATCAGCCTTTAAATCTAAAACAGAAGTTGTTTCATCCTCAAAAGTTATTGTGATTATCATAGCCGATTCACCTTTCTTCATTCTGTGTGCGAATAATCCGCCAACCAGGAAGTGAATTCTTTCGGCCTTAGACTTAATTTCTATTTTTTCGACTGAATTTGGATAATGTTTATTTACCCTTTTGACGAACACAAATTCGTTTGCCGTGTCTCCATTATCAAATGGGCCACTATTGAGTTGAATAAGCCCCCGAATATCAAAAGGTATAGATCCTCTGTAGGCCTCAGGTAGAAACCGCATGTCAAATTTTTCTTCATTACCATGCCAGTTGCTGTAATGAAAGATGCTGGCGTTAAAATGAGCTTCTAAATTAATCGAATTCTCAGGTAAGTTAGCGTTCCGAGGGGGAGAGCAGATTTCTTTTTCTAAACTCTCCAATTCCCCTACAGTGGAACCATTTCTTTCTAGAAGGCTTTTTTTATTGTTCAAAACAATAACTCTTTCAGTTAGATTTCGGGAAGTTGGTTCGTTTTCCAATAATCGCACTTTAGAGTCAATGGCATCTATAGTCTTCCTGTTTACTTTGATTTTCCGTCCTATGTTAATGGCGGTTGATGCAACTTCAATTGATGCGTCTTTGAGATCAGATCCGCCAAATTCACCTAATAAAAATTGAAAGGATTTTTTGGAATTCTCTCTTAATTTTAGGGGCACAATTTGAATTGCATTAGTCAGAAGATCGGTTCCTGTTTCACCTTTGAAAAGTTCCGTGAGATAGCCTGTAATGTCCTGATTCGAGCCTAGTAACTCTAATTGGAAACCGACATCAGAACTTTTCCCGTTGAATTGATGGATTTCAGCAGAAATGACATTTTCTCCCTTCACAAGGAGATCCCCGTCGATAGAAAAGGTTAGCAGTGTGATTTCACCCTCGCCACTTGAACCCGCGACCTGACTGGCTGGAGTCAAGTAATTGACCGTGCCTCCGGGCATTTGGTTGCGGATGACTTCCTTTCCGTTAAGATAAACAATGATGCCATCATCCCTAATAATATTAGCCGTTAAAATTGAAGGCAGAGTTTGATCATTAATCTCAAAGGTTTTTCTAAAATAATAGGATATATGCTTGTTATTGAGATCATTTCCGTAACCCAAGGTCGTGACTTCTCCATCGCCTCCGTAACCAAGCTTTGCTTTCCCTTTAGACCATCCATCCGCGGTTACCCAAGGCTGAAACCATTCTGCTCCAGGATCAGTGCCATCATCCAAATATTCCCAAATAGAGTTTTTTCCGATTAAGGTAAAAGGTGGAGAGTCTCTGTTTTCCCATGCCATTAATTTTGTCACTAACGAGTGCAATTGATCATCTGGGAGTGTGAGAGACGCAATGGCCGCTGGTTTAATTAAATTGATGGCGTCTTCGAATCGTCCATCTGCAGCCAAAATCCCTGCCTTGTTCTCAACTGCTGACAAATATAAATTTAAGAGACTATGGAAGGTGGTATCGCTCGGGGTGTTTTCCCATTCTTTAATAATATTCCAATCTGATAATACACCGTCATAGTTTTCAGCATTAGCTGCTAGTTTGAATCGGGATATGATCAATTTCCTATTCAAGGTTTGATCAGAACCAGTCGTCATGGCTATTGCTTGATTGAGGAGAAATTTTCGAAGGGATTCATCTAGATTTAGTTTTTCTTGAATTCCAATTATCGATAAAAGCTCTTCTAGTTCTAAATCCTCTAGGCTTTGAGATTGTATTACGAGTAGTTTTGCAAGTGATGTGTTGCCGAGGTAGGCATGAATGCTTCCAGCCAATAAACTGACCTGAAGGTTTGAGGGTTCTAATAAAACTGATCTGATCGCGTCAGAATATGATTTGATTTTATCTGCATCAGTTGGGTATTCAGACAAGGTTAGTCTCATAGCTCCTCTTTTTACTATTGCTACCGCATTTTTTGGAGAGAGTCGAACCGCCTCGGTTAATTGATGAAAATCATCCTGTGAAATGAGAGCATTAATGTAACTATCGGATGGAGCAGGGCGAAAAGGAGAATCGCCTCGTGTAGAAGGGAACAACTGTTGCCATATTAAGAATTTATTAAAAAGCGAATCGTTATCCAGATCACTGATTAAACCTAAATTATTTGAAATGTTGACTGTCCTGACTGCTTTACTGTCTTCATCAAGCTCTTGTTTTCCTAACCCCTTAATGATTTCGGCATAATCATTACTGGATTTGAGGTTTCCCCTTATGGAGATATCCCAAACTGAGGCGCGTCCATTGGTTCCTCCGTTTCTTTGGTCAGCCCACGCGATAATTTGCGAATCATTATTAAGGTAAGCTAACTTTGATATCGCTGACCCATTAGATAACTTTTTGGTTAAAGGTTGAAGAGATTGAGCGTCCCATGCTTGGAGGTAGCTCAATTCATTGTCGGTGAAAGTGGCGGCAAGAATTTCTCCAGATTTACTAAATTGAACATCGGTGCATGGAGCATTTCCTTTGAACGAAATAAAAGTTTCATCAAAGTTAGGCTCGAAGTCCTTATGGACGGAAAACCGAACACTGGCTAAGGAATCACCATTATTAAGATTAAGTGCTTTATCATCAATCCCGGCAATAGACCTGAACCTGGTGGCGCCTTCTGGTAAATTATATTCAATCACGGAAACAGAATGTGTTCCGATGCCGTTCGAATAACTTTTCCCACCTACGTCTAAATTTTCACCAGCGACATTTTGATTGATTTTCACGCTCCTCCAGCTTGAGGTTGCATTGATCCATTCTAATGACGTTAATGAAGTTTCTTGGTCGTTTATTATTATTTTTGGCTCAATCCAGTTTGCAACATCATGCTGCCATTGGTCGCCACCGTCTTCTACAACAAGGTACAACTTTTTAGCGCCTTTGATATTAACATCAATTTCAACTGAATGATTCTCGCTTTCCTTAGTTATCAGCTCACTTCTGAAAATCTCCCCTTTTGGAATTATTCTTTTTTTATCATCCTCATCATTAAGATCCAGAAGGTATAATTCTCCGGACTTGCAGCCTGCAGCTATCTGAGTAAATTTGTCATTAACTACTATCGAATCGATGTTTTCGGTAAGTGATCCAAAACTTAGCGTAAAGCTCTTTTTGGTAGTGCCATCGGATGTTGACCACACATGGATGTGACCGTTAGCTGTTCCGGCGACGATATATTGGTTGTCTTTACTGAAGCATATTGCATCAATTCTTCCACCAGCATGCTTGAGAAAAACAGGATCATTTGAGGTGGAATTATTATTATATAATTTCAGTCGTTGCCATCTTGTGATCGCTGTATAAATCCCATCAGCACTCGTTATCGATAATGATTTAGTTGGATATGTTTGAGAGTCTATAAGAATTTCACCGGTTGAGATATCCCATTTTTTTGATTCATTTGGATTGCTGACCCAGACAGCTTTTTCGTCAGAGGTAAAGTGAACCTTTTGCAAATCGATGGTGTTAGATGTATTCCTATCACCAATAACTCGTATGGGAGATTTCAGGTTTGATCTGTCCCAAATATTGACGGTCCCCGAATTAGAGGAAGTGGCAATTTTAGAACCATCAGGAGATTGGGTGATTGCATTTATCAATCCTGAGTGAGCAATTTCTTCCGATAGAGATTCTCCGGTTTTAAGGTTGTAGATTCCTGCTGTTCCTTCTGAAGTAGCTAAGATTATTTCTTTGCCTTCAGGTCCCACTGAACCAGAGCTGATATTTGCTACCGGTAATAGGAGCGGCTTCAATTTACCATCGTTGGCAAGAAAGGCATGGGCCTCATTAATTGATACTGTTTGAGAAAAGTCAGGTAAATTTGAATAATCTCCATTAAATGTACCGGTGAGGGCTTGCCCATTTTGCAAAGGAATCATGATTCTTAGCCCATCTTCACTGAAGGCTGGTTCTTGACCAATTGCATGGTTACTCGGGATGTTAACAGCATCAATTGGGGTCCCGTCATTCGCGTCCCAAAGCCTTACGAATAAATCTCGCGCTATAGTAATGAGTTTCTGGTTATCGGGTGTGAACACTCCAACAGCTCCTGGAAATCCACTCTCTAATCTGTTGTGGGAGACATAATACTCCAATTTTCCAGATTCTATGTTCCATACATTAAATCTTTGGTCTTGAGATATTGATAAAATCCTTAAGCCCGTTCGATCGAATCCCCCAAAGGGGGTCATTTGTGGATTGCCCTCATGAACGAAATCTTTGATTTCGTTGTTTAAAAGGTCTTGGACCGCCGATTTACCTGACCGGTGAGCCCCAAAAAACAACTTGGTTTCGTCTGGGCTCCATTTTGGGAAAAAAGTTTTGGTCTCATAGGAACCAATCGGTTTACCCGTTTGAGCATCGAGAATATGGGCAGCTCCGCCATTGCCTCCGCTAGCGGTTAGTATTTTTGTTCCATCAGCCGAAAAACTTACACATCTTGCTCTTTTCGAATCGTATAGTTTTTTAGTTACTCCACTCTCAATATCTAAGAGTTGTACTCCGTTTAGCCCTAATGCCGCAGTTTTTCCGTCAGGACTCACATCAACGTCATTTCCCCATTGGAATCGTCCGGGACCAAGATAAATCGAGTGTTTTGGCACACGAGAATTGGGCTCCCAAACCATAAGATTTGGTGTTTGCTTTGTGTCTTCGTTATCTCGATAGATCGCAGTAATTACATTTGTTCCATCCAATGAAGCAGTGCTCGTTTGGATAAAATTTGACTCGTAATTATGACTAGGCGCGTTGTATCCAGGCGGATGAGAATAAGCTAGCAGGTTAAACGTCTTGTCAATGATGGCAGCATTGTTGGGATCCCTTTCAAGGGCTCTAGCAAAGTGAGCGAGACCACGACCAATTTGATTTTGATTTGAAAATGAAATTCCCAAATTGATGTCTGAATTGATAAATTCTTTGCGGAGTGTTTCCTTGGCAGTTTCGGCTAAGCCTTTTGCTTCTATTGCGGTTTTTTGTGCGGTTTCCGCAGCTTTTTGCTGTCTTACTGCAAAGACCATTGCGCCAAGTGCAATAACAGCAACGACTCCAACCACTGCAGCGAAGCGTTTCATGCTCTTTGCAGAACGTTCGCGGGCTTCCGCAAGCTCTTGGGCTTGTTCTAATTCCTTCTGTCTTGCTAATTCTTTCTCACGTTCCGCTTTTCGGCCTTCTTCTTCACTAGCTTCTAGGAATTCTGTCGCAACCTCAAATCCCCCGCCATAAAGATCAGCCCAATCTTTATTGGGTTGGTATTGGTCTCTCCAGCTTTGAGCAATCTGAAGATCTGGATCATGATATAGTCCGGCCTCTTCTTTTTTCCAAAGTGATGAAGTATCGACTAGTCTCCTATAAATTCTTGCAGATTGGGCTTCTTCCTCAACCCAGTTACTGAGTCTTCCCCAGACCCGCATGAGACTTTCATGTGAAATATCAATGACAGTTTTAGAGTCTAACTCACGACTCGAAGGAGGCGTGAGAAAGGTCACGCCCTGCTGACGGTATGGGTCAACAACACTCCTGACCTCCTCGATCGAGTGATTGGTAATATCTGCTAATTGTTGAAGCCTAAGAGGACGTCTAATCCCTCTGTTATCATCACCCTTTTCGGTGATGGCTCTAAACATCCTAGTTGCAGTTTCTCGGATGCCTTTATCAGTGAAGGTATCGAAAATTTCATCAGCATGGATTGATAGAGCTTTGCCCATGCCGCCAATCGCTCGGTAATCTTCAAGGTCAAGCTCTTCGCCTTCGTCTCGGTCAACCCAAGCGTCCCAAGTCCGCATCAAAGCATGTTGTAGGCAGGGAAGTTGGTCTGACTCAGTTCCAATATCGTTCAGCAGTCTTTGCAGGAGACGGGGAGCTAGTTTGGCGCCCCCGACTCTGACAGGACCTTCAATCACTGACTTGTATTCTTCACGTGATAACCGGGGAATTAGATATTCCCCTTCGTTAATTTCCTCTGGGAGTCCTTCAAATTTCGAGCAATCACCAATATAGTCTGAGCGCATCGTAATGATGACGTAAATAGGGACATTGCTTTGTTTGGCGGCCTCCAAAATCATTGAGATGAAGTCGTCCGCGGCCTCCCCTTCTTCTTCTCCCGCTTCACTGTAACGGAAAATTTCCTCAAATTGGTCAACTACCAAAAGGAAGTTTGTTCCTTCTGGTAACTTTGCTTGTCGGATTGCCTCAACGAGTCCAAGTCGGCTCCTTCGCAACGTGGCATTTAATTTCAGATGCACGTCTGCTTCTTCTGAATCATAGATGTCGGAGGCTACAAGAGATTTTGAGAGTTGCTTGAATGGTCCCCCACCCGGGTTCATCACGGCCACCTCCCAATCCGTTCCAGCTTTCAGAAACGCTCCTCCATATAGTTCAGATAGGAGTCCGCACCGGACCAGCGAAGATTTACCACTTCCTGAGGTTCCAATGACCCCGACAAAGCGGTTGTCCCTTAGGATCTGCAAAAGTTCTAGGGTCTGGGTCTCCCTACCAAAGAACAGATGTTCTTCGTCGCTTTGAAATGGGCGAAGTCCTGGAAACGGGTTTTGGAGAGTCTTTTTGTCAGCCATTAATTAGGTTTCTTTCATCGTCTCAATGAAATCTTTGAGATCATTGCT
>JAKMGP010000164.1 GCA_022424905.1 Akkermansiaceae bacterium
TTCTTATTGTCTTTGGTATTCAAATCGCTTTTTGGAGTTTCAGCGCACGCGAGTTTGAGCTTTCAACTTCTCAGAAGGAATCGGTAATTACGATCGACTATGCTTCAGAGTTTTTTCTTATCGATAAAGATGTTGGAATAGAAGAGTGGGATTGCCAACGGTTTATTGATGGGTCAATCCAGATCTATTATCTTTATGTGGATGAATCTACTTCACTTGATTGCACGATCTCAGTTGAAAGAAATAGGGGGGATTCTCTAGCCTCTTATATAGCCGAGTGGCAGACCTTGAAGCTCAGAAATGAGTTCAGTGAAGTGAAGGTCGAAATTGAGGCCACAGATAAGGTTTTTTCTTGGGGAGATGATTCAAAATTTGCCTTTCAACTGTCTGATGATACTCGCAATGGATTTGCTTTTATCGCACGAAAGGATAATAAAATTTTCTTTGTCGATGCATGGGGTCTTTTGCTTGAAGATCCTGAGGAGATCTCAGAATTCCTCACTCCGAAACTTGAGATTTTCGCTGCTGAATCTTATTTAGACTAATTATTTTAAATCATGTTGAGGCCGTTAAGGCATCGTTGCGATTAGTCATACGGTAGCACCTGCTTGCTAAGCTGGCTACTCAGCCTTGCTGTCCTCTAACCCAGAAGGTGGGTGCGACCATCGATTTCACAGGTTCGGCTTCGAATTGATGCGAGATAGATAAACCGGTTTTTTCTCCTCCAACTTTCGAAATGCTACCTTTAATGGAAATCCTGCAGCTTACGTGACGTGTCACGGCGTTTTTGAGTGTGCCACTAAACGTACCACTACGCCTTCTTTTCCAGACGATCCCTGTTGCTTGGGTATCGGTCGTTCCGTCTTCATACTCAATGACCACTTCTCGAATCTCAACATATTCCCAGTCCTGGTGGGGTTCAGGGAAAAAAACCTGCAGTCCATAGGGTGGTTCGCTACCTTCGCATCGAAGCAAGAGGGGAACTCCTCCCTGTCGGCGGGTCGGATTTAACCAAAGGCCAACTTTAGTTCCATTTTTCAGCTTAACAGTAGACTGGCCACCGAACCATTCATGGTTCATATGTGTCATGCATCCGGTAAGCAGGCCGGACAGGATTACAAGAAGCATTGTTCTTCGAGGGATTGTGAGCGTGTGTTCCTTTCTTCTCATAGATTGACCTATTTTTTTCGCATAACCATTGATAATTCGCAATGGATTATTATTCTTAGGATCGGCCGTTTGGAGTCATACCTGCTTATTATTTGCAACTGACAGACGACTTTTGAGCTAAGGTCATCAAAAAGCCTCTCTCGCTTTCGGTTCATGGAAGGGTTTCCACTACCGATCCCCTAAGCATCATCCCCGAATCAGGAAAGGGGAGGGGGGAATCGTCTTCGGTGGATCTCTGAAAAGGGAGTGGTTGAAAGGGGAGACACGCCACCGGTGGGGGTGCGGTTTTTTCGGTGGGTTGGTCTGTATATAATAGGGTGCTGAGAAAAAAATTGATCGGCCTCTTCTGCGGTAACTGCGAACGTGTCACCCCGATCCTTTACGTCTGGCTTCTTAACGATTTTTTTTTGCCCATTTGTGGAAGCTTCGCCAATGCTTAGCGTTTGATGCGTAGTTTTGATAAAGGCCGCGTCCGGCAAATAAGCCAAATGGAAACATAATTACTCCACGCAAATCTTTCAGGCGGAAGACAGCATAATACCCCATGAAGAACATAAACAAGATGAGTAGAAGTGAAACAATCAGAAGAGGGATGGGAAGAGTTGGTCTCCACGTTTTACCCTCGCAAATTTCACAGGTATAGAATTCCGAGTCAGGCGACTTTCTGTGATATCCCGTGTGGAGCTTACAGTTGGGACACCAAGGCTTGCTCTTATCTGGCTTTCTGGGGACATGATGCATTACTTCCGTCATGACAATTTTCGGCTTAACGTTGCTTATTCTCTCTTCGAACTACGGCTTTAGCACTTAAAAAACATTGATCTTGAGATAGAAGTAATATTCGCAGAGGGATCATTGTGAAATAATGATGGTTTTATAATCGTAGGAAAATCTTCTCCTCCAATGAAGCATTATACAGTAAGAATGAACTTTAGAGTATTTGTCACTGCAATTGCGGCATCCTTCAGCCTTTCTTCGATCAGCTCCGCACGCAAAATCGAGATCTGGCCATATGAGGAGCTTCTCAAGGAGGCTGACCTCGTTGTTATCGCCCGTGCCGTTTCCAACTTGGCCACTGACGACAAATGGAATTCGGACGTTTTTGACAGTGACAGATTCACAGCAGTGGAGACCACCTTTGAGTTGGCGACAGTGCTCAAGGGCAAGTCGGGAAATTCCTTCAAGGTGCTCCATTTCCAGCAAAGGAACCCATCAAGACCCTTCGAGGACGGTCCGAGGCTGGTATCCTTTCTTGTTCAACCGTTCTCAGTTGGTATCAGGCGGAGCGGTGAAACCAAAGAAGAAGGGCCGAAAACATTAGAGCCCACGAAAAGAAAAAGCTTAATGCCCGCTCCAGAATACTTGCTTTTCCTAAAAAAAAGGACTGATGGTCGATTCGAAGCTGTATCAGGTCAAGTCGATCCAAATTCATCTGTGAGAACACTCTTTCAGTAAGGAATCTAGCGCGCGTGCATCGGATAGCGGAAAAGGCGTGGGTTGAAAACCCGCTACTCCGCCGTAAGTCGGAGATTGAACTGTTAACAGAGACCTTAATTGCCTACGCGTCCTAGCGATTGGCCCTGTTTCACTTATATACCTGCGGACCAAAAAACCTCAACCCAGCCGAGCACGATTCCTGAATCTGGAAAGGGGAGACACGCCAGCGGTGGGAGTGCGGAGGTGTGCGAAAAAACTTTTGTGAGCCAATAGAGATTTTGATAGCTGTGCTCGGAGAGGGTTTCTTTATCATCGTCCGAGCGCTCTGTGATGCTTTTTCCTTGGCTAGACCTCCTTCAAGCTTCTAGTCTTCTCATACTCTGATAAACGACCACTTCAAAATTTCTGGGTCCTTTTCCCCACAGCTAGGTGTTAGGGTGGCGAATCCAATCAAAAGGAATCCTTTCATGTTTGTTGTGAGGGTGCTAGTTGAAGATCTTTTAGACGGTAGGACGTAACCCGAATTAAAAGTATGGGAAACTTGAAATCGCTAACGTATTACATGGATCAGGCCATAACGGGGCTCTGAATCCTGATCTATGAAGCTTGAATCAGGAGGGATTCACTTGGAACCTTTCATCGTATTGGGAATGAGGACAGCGTCGATCACGTGGATGATTCCGTTGGAGGTTTTGATATCGGTTTTTACAACCTTTGCGTAATTCACATATAGTTCCTTATTTTTGACCGAGAATTTCAAGGATCCGCCACTAACGGGTACCGCCATTTCCAATTTCTTTGCCTTTTTGGCCCTCACCTTTCCTGAGATCACGTGGTAAGTGAGCAACATTTGAAGTTTGTCTTTGTTCTCGGGCTTAAGCAGGTTCTTCAGAGTCTCTGGCCAGAATCTTTTGAAAGCCTCGTCGGTCGGAGCGAATAC
>JAKMGP010000178.1 GCA_022424905.1 Akkermansiaceae bacterium
ACTTTCTATCACTCAAGCTGCAATGCGCTTCATTTTACTGGCTTTTGTCGATGTCACACTCGGATTCTTGATCATCTTTGTTTTGCCTTTTGCCTGGATCCTAAGGGATGGGATCGGACCTGATAGCATCTCAACAACCGACCTAGAAGCGGTCAAGAAATGTCTAATGGCGTTTTACGTGGGCCCCGCAATTCTACTTTTCACATTCTTCAGTCAACTCCTTCGAATAGGTGTTCCCGCTAACGAACCCAAATCGAAAAGTGCCACTATAATCTTATGGTTTGTCGCCACTTCTCTCATTTCTATTATTTGCTTAATTCTACTCCTGCTTATCTTTAGATTTTAGAGCTTGAAGGTTCCGCAAATCACACTGAGTTAAACTCATTTTTTCTACGGTATTAACAACACTAAGAAAGTAGGGCTATTTCACTGAAATTCCAATATTCCGGCCGCATTCAGTATTTTGTGAATCTCCTGTAAGTTCATCCCCAAGTTGGACAGGGGGGGGGTAATCCCGCTCAGGCCTTAGAAACATAATTAGAAAGAAAATTTCAACCTCTTCTGAATTTAATATTTTAATCTGGCAAGGGATGCCTTTTAAGACATTATGGGATGCTCTAATTTCCAATACGTTAGAAAGACTTAGCACACATAATGAACATGTTACATCAAAAATTATACTCATCACTCGTTGGAGTGAGCCTGTTATTTACAGGAATATCGTCCGCTGATCTTGTAATCTACTATCCTTTTAACACTGAAGCCGGAACTACTGTCGCCAATAACGGCTCTCAAGAAGATGGGACTCTTGTCGGTGGTGCAACCTATGGCGCTAGTAAGGATGCAACTTTTGGGCAGGCATTTTATGGAAACCGAACGGGCGCTAATGATGGCTACGTTCAAACCGGCCTCACTGGGACTGACCTAGGAATGGGGCCAGACTCAGTCTACACTGCCATGGCATGGGTGAACTGGACTGGCGCTTCAGGCCAAGTCGACCACATGGTCTTTGGTCAAGAGGATGGTCCTGGAAACAATAGCATGCTGCACCACGGAATCCGTGCTGATAGCGATGCGAATGCCCACTACGGCGGCTGGGGAAATGACCTCAACGACGCTGGAACAATTGTCCCTGGTGAGTGGACTCACGTTGCATGGCAATTTGATGGCGCTGACAAAGTGGTCTACGTTAACGGGGTCGAAACCGGTCGGGGAGCAGGCAGCACGATGGCTGGACACACTCTCCCCGTCATTGTTGGTGGTCACGGGCGTGATGCTGCTGATCCTGCTGGTCAAAGCTTTAACGGAGCAATCGATGAAGTTAAGGTTTGGGATGAGGTTCTGACTCTTGCTCAAATTCAGGCGGCCATGTCGCCTACTGCTGACAGTGGTGATGCGGACAAGGATGGGCTTTCCGATGAAGACGAAGAGAACATTCATTTAACCGACCCCAATAACCCCGACTCTGACGATGATGGTCTGACCGATGGTGAAGAAGTTAAGAATGGTTTGGACCCTAATGATGCCACCGGTAAAAATGGAGCAGATGGCGATTTTGACTCAGATGGGCTGAGTAACATTGACGAGATTAAGAAGTATTTTACAGATCCTAAATCCGATGATTCCGATGGTGATGGTCTCTCCGACCGAGTCGAGACGGGGACGGGAACATTTGTCAGTATCACTGACACTGGCACCGACCCACTCAATGCCGACACCGATAACGATGCGCTAAACGACAGCGACGAGCTGACCGCAGGCACTGACCCTTTCAATCCTGACACAGACGGCGACACTGTTCCCGATGGCGTTGACGACGATCCCTTATCCAGCGGTGAAGGTTTTGAATTCGGCCTAGTCTCCTACTGGCCGCTCGACTCTGATCTATTAGACACGTTTGATGACAACCACGGCACAGAGGACGGCGGCGTGATCCCATTTGAAACAGGTAAGTTCGGTAACGCGATCAACCTTGATGGAACGCAAAATGTTATCATAACCGGTGGCGATGAATCCGAGTTCGACTTCACGGGGGGAAGTATGACAGTCTCAGTCTGGTGCACTGCTGCCACGATCAACACCGGCTGGCAGTGCCTAATCGCCAAAGGTGAGGGTAACGGCTGGCGCATGCACCGCCGCGCTAGTCTTATCCCAGAAGAATTTGCCTGGACTGGGGGTGCTGGTGATACACCAGAGCACGGCACCGCGATCACCATCGGCGGAGAACAAGAAACCTGGCACCACCTGGTGGGTGTTACCGAAGGCGTCTCAGGAGTCGAATCCCTCTACATTGACGGTGTCGAAGTCGCGACCAAATCAGGAGCGGCTTTAGGGGATCGAACCAACCGGATGCGTATCGGGGAGAATCCAGATGCTCTCGGTCGTGGATGGAATGGCAAGGTCGACGATGTCGCAATCTGGGCACGCGCTTTATCAGCTGATGAGATTGCCGAAATCTGGGCAGCTGGTGAAGGTACTAGTA
>JAKMGP010000205.1 GCA_022424905.1 Akkermansiaceae bacterium
ACCATCTCTTTTCCTCTAAAAAAGGGGCCTCCAGCCCGCCTTCACCGTGACAAAGGCTGCCTCCAATAAAAAGGCTGCTTTTATTGACGCCCCGCAACCAAGAATTGTGGTTTGGCCAACTAAGATCATTCGCGCTTCTTACTTTTGATAAACTGGGCTGGCGTCACGATATCCAAGAAGCCCTTGCGGTGAATCGAAGAAGTTGGATGACCAGCGTAATGAAGGGCTGCCTGAAGAAGGGTGACGCAGGTGTATTCGTGGGCGATTTCTTCAGGCGTCTCAGGAGTCGTCGTGCGATTGTGAAACCCGATTACGCCGGAATAGTCATACGATTTTTTAGGATCGGAAAGCTTTCTGAGTGAAAGGGTAACAAACTCCTCGAGGCGCTTTTCATCAAGATCGGAAGTAGGTCGAAAAATGGCCCATTTTTTGTCATCAAGGTATTCCAAGCCATCGTCGATATTGGCAGCCTGCTTCATCGCGAGTTGGAGTAGTTTTTTCTCCCCATTGCTTTCAACAACGAGAGCAAGGTGACCGTAATCAAAAAGTTGATAGGGAAGCTTTTGGATCTTTCCTTTTTTCAGGTAAGCCATTGCTTCCTTTTTCGTCATATGGAATGCGACAATGTCGCCATTTTGGAGGAGTGATTTTTGGGAACCAGATATTTCCCGAAAAGCAGCAACCTCAGTCCCGAGGTGTGTTCCTCCAGGAGGGCGCTCAATTATGGCACAGGATGAAACAGAAAGGGCGATCATCAAAGTGCTCAAAGTTTTAATGATCCGTTCCTGAACCGCAGCGGAAGGAATCATGCAGCTCCTGCTTGGCCTAAAATAATGACGCTTCTTTGCAACAGAATCGTAAAGAAAATCTCGAATAGGCCGGGGGATGATCCGCGCGACCAAAGAGAGCACCCTCCAATGACCTCCGAGAGAATCGAGGATGACAATCACTGCTGTAGAACGGCGAGAGATTCTCCCTTCCCGTGTGACAATCATACTAGTTTTTTCTCCATCATCGGGAAGAGCTTCGAAGGTGAGGATTCGTGCTTCATCTTCGCAAGCTAGGAAAGCTAGAAAGCGATTGCACATGAGACAATCGGCATCGAAGGCGACGCGGGCCGGCGTCTTAGCCTTTAGCCATTTAGGATTGAAGGTGAAGAAATGGATCATGATCATCCCCATTGAGAGATCCGCAAAGTCGATGAGAAGGATGAGGCCAAGATGCATCCCTAAAAGGGCGACCCAAATCCAGGGTCGTGATTTTTTGTTTAGAAAAAGAGGCAGATAGCAAAGTTCTGCTAAGAGAGTTCCCCAAGTCAACAACCCAAGAATACCGTCGGGCATCGCGAGCAGTAAATCCCGGAAGAATCCTGGTCGAGCGAGAGGATTAGTTAGGAGGTGAGCGATGGCGCCCCCATCAACCCAGCTGGGCGACGAGAGCTTAGTCCAACCACTAAAGGTATAACCGAGAGCGAGGAGAAAGCTTGCTACAGGTATGATCCATCTGGGCATGAACCAGTGGTCATTCTTCCGACTTAGGGAAAAGTTTTCGCCAACTGGAATCAAGGTTGTCAAAATAAGAATCAGTCCGAGATAAGGCAGCGAGGGGTTGGAGGTGAGGTTGTTTCGATGAAAGAGGGCCGTGATCACAAACCACAAAACAACCGCCGAAGTTCTGCGGGCCCATCCAAGAGTGAAGCTCACCGATGCCAGAATCGCAATCCCGAGAGTCACTGTGACCGCCATCGGCGTGTCCCAAAAGTAAAGGTGGTTCGGAAAAATCCCATAGGTGGGATTGAGGGCAGGGTCGCTGATGAGTCCTTCGTTTGAAAAGAGTTCCGGCCCATAAGGGATCAGGGCGATGAAATGCCAAGTCAGGAAGACCCCAAAAAAGATGCGGAAGAGAGCAAACTGTGAGTTCATGGTTTCTGGAGTGAGTATTGATAATGCTTCGGCGACTCGCCGGGCCGTGGAGTGATTACGATGGTAGGTTCATCGAGATCGGAGAGATCGAGTTCTTTGGACAGGGTAAATTCCTTGGAGAGGATTTTACTGAAGAAATGGTCGCGCAAATCTTCGGGAAGCCGGGGAGCGTAGGCCAGAGCGGCACCGTAGACATTGCGCCGTTGATAAGGACCTTCGAGTTGAGAATAGCGCTCGGGAGTCAGTTGAATTTCGGTGTCATTACAATCAATGATTTTAAATTCAGCGGCGAAGGGTTCATAACCGCTAGATTCGCAAAACACCTTGGGAAAGGGGGCAATTCCAGTCGCTAACCCGATTCCCCGAAGAGCACGTGAATCGGCAAAGTATCCGACGATTTGCAGACATGAGATTCCTCCGATGAGGAAGGTGAGAAGATTTCTTTTCATGACTTAAAGCATTCTTCCTTTTGTGAATAGCAAGCCCAACGCTTATGGCAACCGAAGCAGATTGGCGAAAGGCCATGGACATCTCTGAAAGCGAGCATCGCACCAAGGCGGTTCTCTTTTTGAGAATCGAATCCACATTTCTGAGGAGAGGATTTGGGATTGTTATAAGTCCCGAAAAGAAGGTCCCAGATCGGGAGATCCGCGTAATTCTGGGTGTGATGTCGGTGCATATGATGCACACGGTGGGATTCTGGACGCTGGAAGATCGGACCAAGCCAGCGTGGCGTGCGGATGTTCCAATGGTAGAAAAATTCTGCGACCGCAGTGAAAAAAGTATAGAGCGCGGCCGCTTCTACAGTAAGCCCGAGGACCGCGTAAGTGAGAATTGCCGAAATTAAAGAATTAATCGTAATTTCGACGGGGTGCTTATAAAAGCTGGTAAGGATTTCGATGCGTTGTGGCGAGTGGTGCAGTTGATGACAGAGACGCCAGAATAAATTGGATTCGTGCCGAACGCGATGCCACCAGTAGTAGAGGAGCGTTGAGATGATGTAGCAGATGACAGCACCCCAAAAGAGGGAGAGACTTTCTCCAAGATGAAAGAGAGAGGCTTTTTGAAACCAACGATCCCAAGTGTGCCCCGCTAGAATAAGAATACCGACCTGAACGGTATTAATCACTACAATGCGGAGCCACCAAGCTTTTGAAGACGGCAATTCATTACCTGGCCAAATCCGTTCAATGAGAACGAGTAGCAGGGCAATCCCAAATAACAGGAGAATCATGGAAGCATCATACCCTTTAGTGCTGACCCCCCTAATCGATCCTTTCTATTTAACCATCGTTTATTTCGATGTTTTCACGTGGAGTTTTGGTGAAACTCAAATCGAGTCATTGGCAGTTTCCCAAGAGGCATCCCTCTAAGGGGGCTCTTTCAACCTGAATCACGGCTAAAACGTGAATTTATAAGAAGAAGATGAGGACCAGAAGTGTTTCCTTTTGCCTGCAATAAACGACCGATCTTCAAAATCTCGAGAAAACTGCCAAGAAGATAGAATTATCGATAAAACTGGATTATTCAGAATAATTGATGAATTTAGTTTGACAGGTGAATG
Source organism: Akkermansiaceae bacterium (assembly GCA_022424905.1). Lineage (GTDB taxonomy): Bacteria > Verrucomicrobiota > Verrucomicrobiia > Verrucomicrobiales > Akkermansiaceae > SW10. The sequence continues at coordinate 3,487 of JAKMGP010000205.1, forward strand.
AATTTGAGTCATACGGTCCGTGTTATGAGCTTCAAAAGAACGCTATCAATTGTCGGACTCTCATCTTCTTTAGTTGGCTTCGCCAGCGCTGAAATCGAGAGTAGTATTTCAGCCGGATATAATTCTCAGTATGTTTATCGTGGTGTTGACTTTGGTGATGACCAGTCAACTCTCAGCCTTGCTGCCTCAGGCAACGCGGGTGACCTCGACTGGAGCATCGGCTTGTTCCACGGATCAAGTGAAGACGCTACCGCTATTGGTGGTGCAGCCGCAGCTAGCCTTGACGAGACAAGAATTCACGCTGGTGTTTCAACAGCACTTAGCGATTGCCTCAGCGTAAGCGCAGGTATCATCAACACTTCTTACAACCTTCTTCCTTCAGATCGCCTTGAAGTCTACGTTGGAGCAGCCACAAGTGTGAGCGGAATCGACGTGAGCGCTACTGCTTACTTCAACGAGTCTGATAACTACACTGGTGACACCTACTATGAGTTGGGTGCGAGCAAAAGTTTCGACGTTGCTGAAAATGTGACCGGAACACTTGCTGTTACCTACGGTAATTGGAATAAAGATCCTCTCGGTGGAGCTGTTTCAGACGTCGATTTCCTTTCGGTTTCTGGAACTCTTAACATTGATCTTGGTGATAATGTTGGCGCATCAATCGGCGTTACTCATAGCTCAAGTGATACTGCCCTCACCGAAGACCAGACTGTTGTGGGAACATCCCTCACACTCGGATTCTAGACCCTTTGCTAACTAATTATTAGTTAACATTCATTTTAAAAGAGGAGCCTAACGGCTCCTCTTTTTTTATCGCGCGGTTACTGATTACTAGAACCGAATCAGGTCATCTCTTAAAAAGCTGACTCGCCAAACGAGAGTTCTCCCCTGTTCCCTTACCTCTCCCCGCACCAGCCAGACTCCGAAAAGTGAGTCTACTCAAAGCTAAAGGCCTTGTTGATAAAGTTTTCTCACTTCAACGGCATCAAGAACTCTCTGCCAAATAGTGAGTTCATCGATCTTCCCTTCAAAATTACGTCCCGTCCCTGCCCGATGTCCCCCAATGATGAGGCCACCGTGCTCAGCGGCAGGCCCCGGGTGCTCAAGCACATGTGTTGCGATAATTTGACCATTTAGAAATACCTTTAGATGTTTCGAATCAAAGCAAACAACGAGGTGTGACCATTTCCCTTCGATCTCTGATCTCAGGTGACTCGACTGAAATGCCCCCTGTGCTTTAGCGACTGGAGCCTTCTGTGGACCGCCCGGACTGAGTGTTTGAGTGTGGAGCCGAATCGCAATATTTTTAGCCTCAGTTGCTGGGCTAAGTTCAAGGGAGAGATGGTAAGCCGCTTTTGAAGACGGCTTACCCTCGGCGGTCGTTTCAAGAATAAATTGGCGATCCTTACTTCCAAAGGCGGGAAGTTTATTGGGATGAATCCAACAAGACACCGAATGCCCGGCCGAGTTATCATCGAGGAAACTCCGGGGAACGTTGACGAATTGCCCCCTTGCTCGCTCGAGCTGGAGTGCCCCATCGAAAATTTCAGCACCATTCTGAGGGCTTCCATCGAGGCGTTCGCCAAGAACTGAAGAATTTGAAAAATCCTTATCGAAGGACCACTGAGCTCGCAGAGTTTCATCTTTTTTAGGAGGTGTAAGCTCGGAAAGCTTGAGGATGATTTTCTTGTTCACTTTCCCTCCGGGCTGCCGGTAAGTGGCAGTTAGGGTTGGGTCATCCGGAGTAGGGTCAGCTTCCAAAAAGAGAAACTGCTGCCCTTCTACAAGGGACCATTCAAGCGAGGGGTGATAAACATTCAGAGAAGGTATAATGCGGTTGTGGCCTGGCGACATGATGAAGTCATGAAGGTCATAACCGACTCGACGTGGATGAACCAGATAGCGTGAGACATGGATATCTCCTCCGTGGAGAACAACTCCACTGATGCGCTCATGCTTCACGAAGTCAAGAAGGGCATCACGCTCATACCAATAGGTAAACATATCATCTGTCTCGGAATTCTTTTTGTCCTGCCAGATTCCGCCGATCGAGAGAACCTTGAAGAGGGCTTTTGACTCCTTCAGTGATTTAAGCAGCCATTGCCATTGCTCCTTCCCGAAACATGAAGTCTGCTGAGGGTCAACCGGAGAAGGCGCCAATTGAGAGAACCAGCGCGGGTCGAGGTGAAAGAACTCGATCACGCCAAGGTCAGTCTTGTGGTAAACTCCAGCAACCCCATTCCCATACTGACGGTGTGCGCGGTATTCTACAAATCCTTTGCGGGTCGCCATTTTGCCTTCTTCAAAATTTTTCCCGTTGCCATTGTTCAGCCCAAAGTCGTGGTCGTCCCACATACCGACGGTTGAAGTGCTGCGGATGACTCTTGCGAGGGGCAGTTCATTAAGGAGAGCACGGTGCTTTTTTCGCACTTCTGCAAGATTAGTGGTGTCTATGTAAGGAGTATCACCACCAAGGTAGAGAAGATCTGGCTTTAATTTCCCGATCTCTTCCCAGACAGGGGCCGTATCCTTAGCTGAGACACAAGAAATGAGCGCAGCACTCACACACTCACCACGGGAACTATCTGTAGTCTTAAAGATAAGATCATTTCCCCCAGCGACAATATCGGACGAGGCTTGATTTGAAATTTGGTATCGGTATTCAGTCGCACTGAGAAGCCCTTCGATATGGAATTTTGCAACAAAATCATCGGCCTTTAAAGCAGTAGCTTCAGCGGTGGAGACCACTTTACCTTCTTGATTGAGGACCGAAAGCTCCAGATCAATTTCAAATTCTCCAGGCCGATAAAGAAAAAATGCCTCAGTTGGGCCTAAACTGCCAATACAAGGGCCAACCGTCTCAGCGTTGGCTATCTTTACAAACAGAAGAGAGAAGAGCAGAACACGAATCATCGTTTCTGCTTAGATGCTCAGGAAGATCCAAGCAAGTTCCAATGATTACGACGCCTCGACAAGAAGTTGGCGAACCACCCCCCTCAAATGGTGAGAGGGAATCCCCACCCTTGCGGGTGAGGATCAAAGCGTTCACTCCTTCTCCAATGAGAAGCGTAGGAATTTTTTTCCTGCCTCAAGCGGGAAACCTGCTTCGACAGACTTGCCTTGATTTGTCCAAGTCTTCAAATCTGCACTTTCTTCAATATAAAACTTCAAGGTAGCCGTGTTATTCTGACCAGCACTCATGACGATTGAGTTCAAGCGGGCATCCTGAATTTGTTCGAGGGTTGGGCGCTTAGAAAGTTCGGTAATCTGGGCTTGGAGCTGAGCAATTTGCGCCTCTAGCCCAGCAATAATTTGCGGCGACCTTGCATCGGCATTGTCTCCAACTCCGTCGTTATCGCAGTCTGCGATCTCAGTGGGGTCATTGGGAAATACATCCGCATTATCGCCTACCCCATCATTATCAGTATCAGCTGTTTCTTTGGGGTCATTGGGAAAGGCATCTTCATCGTCATTAACACCATCACCATCACTATCCTTGGCTCCACCACCCAGCTGCTCATACCAAGCAATCTTATTGTCGCCAGGCGAAGCTGAAATCACATCTAAATCACCATCGCCATCCATATCAATGGTCGTAACAAGATTAACACCGTTTGCCCGATTAGTAATAATGACTGGCTGTGAAAACGACCCTGAGCCCGTGTTCTCATGAAAGCAGACCGAACTTCCGACTTCCGAAGTCGACAGGACGTCCAGATCTCCGTCGCCATCCATGTCGACAACATCTAGACCTCGGGGGCCTTGCTCATTAGCTCCAGTTTGATATCTGTGAATGATCTGTTGCGAGGCAAAGTTCCCGCGACCTGTCCCTCTATACCACGCGACTTTGCCATCCAGAACTGAAGTAGAAATCATATCGAGGACACCGTCACCATTAATGTCACCAGTTCGCAAGTTGCGCGGCCCTCGTGTCTGAGATGCCGAAGTCAGATGGCGAACCGATGGTTGAGGACCACCTATCCTCGAATTCGGATAGTAGGAGAGCTGATTGCTAAGATAGTTC
>JAKMGP010000244.1 GCA_022424905.1 Akkermansiaceae bacterium
CTCAGGCCGCAAATTCACAGCCTTCGGTGGTGGTTCAGCAGGTTGATGGAAAGCCAGTGATTGATGGAGTTTTGAATGAGGAAGAATGGATACGGGCGAAAAAGATTCGGAATTTTGGGCAGGTGGAGCCCCGCGAAGGGAAAGAGGCATCAGAGCAGACAGAAGTTTCGTTGATGCGCACGGATGAAGCTTTGTATCTGGGAGTAAGATGTTTTGACCGAACGCCCGCGAAGGTTTTGGCAAGGGATCGGCGGAGGGACTCGACGGGTTCGGGTGATGATCGATTGAGAATCGTAATTGATCCGTTTGCGCGTGGAACTGAGGGATACTTTTTCGGGATTGCAGCGGGGGGATCGAGAGGGGATGGAGTAGTACGCTCCGGGAATCGTCCAGAGATGGAGTGGGATTGTATTTGGGATGCCAGGACGCGGGTCACTGCCGAGGGCTGGGTAGCGGAGATTGAGATTCCGTTTCGAAGTATTGCCTTCGAGCCGAATCAGGAGAGCTGGGGGTTTAATGTTGAGCGTGTGATCCGGCGGAAGGAAGAGAAGTTACGTTGGGCATCGCCTACGCGGAAGAAATCACTGTATGCATTGGAGGGAGCCGGGCGGATTTCTGGAATGCAGGATTTGAAGACCGGGCTGGGATTAGATGTGCGACCTACGATGGTATCGCGTTGGCGGGAAGAAACGGATGGTTCGGATTCTTTTGAAATTGAACCATCGATCGATGCCTTTTTTCGGGTGACACCATCATTGACCACGACTCTGACTTGGCAGACAGATTTTGCTGACACGGAGGTGGATAAACGAGTGGTCAATACCACGAGATTTCCTCTTTTCTTTCCTGAAAAGCGGGCCTTTTTCTTGGAGGATGCGCGCTATTTTCGCTTTGGTGGGATCCGGAAAAGCCCGCTTCCTTTTCATTCACGGACAATCGGATTATCGGGGAATGGGGAGCGCGTGCCAATTGAGATGGGCGGGAAGCTAACAGGGAAGGTGGGGAACTGGAACCTAGGTTTACTTGGAGTGGGATTAGAAGGAAAGGGGGTGTTGGAAGCTGATGACGTATTTGCGGGCCGGGTGACCTACGATTTGTTTGAGGAGTCCCAAGTGGGAGTGATTGTGACGGATGGTGATCCTCGAGGCAATGGGTCGGCACGCACTTATGGCTTAGATTTTCAGCTGAAAGATAGTAGTTATCGAGGGAGAGGGGAAAAAACGGGTGAGCTGATTGGCTGGTTGATGCAGACAGACAGCGATGGCGTAGATGATTACGGGTGGGGGTTGACGGCAATCTATCCGAATAACCCTCTTTACATGCGCGTTGGATTACAGCGAGTGGGTGAGGATTTGGATCCTGCCATGGGCTTTGTGAGGAGGCCGGGAATCTACGAGTTCACTTCGTTCTTTTCGTATGAGTTTGAGTCGGGCGGGAGGAATTGGAACGAGATTGATTTTGATGTTTCGTCGGGCTTTGATGCCGATTTAGAAGGGGAGGTTTTATCGGAAGAGTTTGAATTTGACGTGACTTTTGAGAAGAAGGGTGGAGGTGACTTTAACCTGGGCATCGAGCACGAGCGCGAGCGCTTCCTAGAAGATTTTGAGATCATGGATGGGGTGATTATTCCCGTGGACGACTACCGTTATACACAAGTATTTGGTGGGATTAGCACGCCTTCGTCCTGGACTTGGGGGTCCAAGCTCAAAGTGAGCGCAGGGGAATATCTGGGAGGGCAGAAGCAGGGGATTGATCTAGAGATGTTTTGGAAGCCGAGCCCGCAATGGGCCACTCGCGTTTCCTTGGATAATGACTGGCACCAATTGCCTGGAGGGGACTTTGAAACTTTCGTAGTAAATGGTGCGATACAGTGGACACCGACAACAGAACTCCTTTTAAAAACCGATTTACAATATGACAATTTATCGGAAAAGGTCGGAATAAATGGGCGAGTGAGATGGACGGTGAAACCGGGGAGTAATGTCTACTTTGTGGTGAACCAAAGCCTGACTAAAGTCGGACCGGAGCGGCGTTATGAAAGCTCGGGCAGAGAGGCGGTCGCCAAAGTGGGTTGGACGTGGAGGTTCTAGTTTTTTGCTCTGTATGATTGGTGAGCCGAACTTTATCAGGGCACTCTCAGGAATGTGTGGATTGTATTTATCTTCCGGGCGGGGCCTAGTCGCCTTCAGGAGATGATTTCACATTGGAGCAATTCTCCGACTGCCGACATCAGTGGTTTTCATCACATGGTCATTGAAGCTTTCCAAAATAAGTCGGTTTTTGATTTCGGCAGAGACCGGATCGTCCCAGAGGTTTTCGAATTCATTGGGATCGGTTTCGAGATCAAAAAGCTCGCCCAGGCCATTACGATGATAGACGACCAACTTGTATCTTTTGGTCCGATACATCGTAGCGAATGACGCGTTACCATTACAAAATTCTTTCGCGAGCGCGTCGAAGTATTCGGAACGAATGCTATCGCGATGGTAGTCGGCCGGAGCATCTCCACATAAGATAGGTCGTAGGCTCGTGCCTTGAAAATACTCAGGAAGTTCGATACCGGCAAAATCTAGAATGGTCGCGCTCATATCTAGAAGTTCGACAAGAGCATCACTTTTCAGGTTGGCTTTGATCGAGTCAGGGCAATTGAAAATGAGTGGCACGCGGACTAAGCCATCGTAGAATCGGCACCCTTTGAGTAGAAGACCATGATCGCCGAGTGATTCTCCATGGTCACTGGTGAATATAACGATGGTGTTTTCGCGTTGGCCCGTTTCGTCGAGGCGTTGAATGATACGTGCTAATTGATCGTCGATGAGGTTAATCATCGCGTAGTAAAGTGCTTGGATTTCCTTCGCGCCGCGCTCTTTTGGAGTCAGTGCTTCAGTTTGAAAATCCACGGGTTTGAGCTTGGCCTGTGCCGCAAGGTCAGATTCTCGGAAATGCGGACCGGGCATATTTTCGGGGTCGAATTTATCGGCGTATTCCTTTGGTGGAATGAATGGGGGATGGGGATCGTAGGGATTGATGTTGAGCATCCACGGCTTATCGATGTCTTGAGTTTCATCGAGAAATTCTAAGGCGCGCTCGGTGGCCCAAGTGGTCTGGTGAAATTCTGCGGAAACGCGTTCTTCACTCTTACGCATAGCATCGAGATCACCTCCCTTTTCTTTGACCCAATCGGCATAGTCATGCCCTTCTTTCCAATCGTCGCGGGGAGCGTGGCTGAATTTCCAGAAGGTGAAACCATCATCGAGTCTTGGCTCGGTGCGTTTTCCGGAGCTTTGTAGATGAAACTTTCCGATGAGCCCACAATGGTAGCCGGCTTCGGCGACCAGCTTGCTGATGAGCGGAGGGTGGCCTTTGAATGACTCGTTGCCATTGCGCGTGTTGTGCGCGCGAGTGGCGTAGAGGCCGGTCATGAAACTGGTTCGGCTAGGAGTGCAAATGGGGCTTTGACAGTAGGTGTGAGTGAAAGCGGTGCCCCCTTCGACAAGGGCGTCAATGGTCGGAGTTTGTGCATGGGGGTTGCCCAGTGCCCCGATGGTGTCAAAGCGCTGTTGATCGGTACAATACCAGAGGATATTCGGTTTTTGAGTCATCATAGATTAGGCGGAATAACTTGAATTTTTGGTGGGTGAAATGGCACGTCGCTGACGGAGGGACCAGAATAAAAGAAGGGTAGCAATAATCAAAAAGGCAAGCGAGGTTGGTCGGGTCAAAAGTGGGAGCCAGCTTCCACCGGAGCTCATGAGGCCAGTCGCCATCGATTCTTCGCCAAGGGGAGCAAGTACGAAGCCAATTACGAGAGGTGCGAGCGGGATACGACAGCGTTCGAGTAAAAAACCAGCGATGCCGAATGAGATCATCACCCAAACATCAAAGTAACGGTTTGCTAAGGCGAACGAGCCAAGGACACAAAACGCGGCGACGACGGGAATCAAGGTGTGATGTTGGATGCGGGCTAATTTGGCGACCCAGCGGGCGCTGAGGAGCATCAAAAAAAGCATCGCAAAATTTGCCCAAAGGTAGGACGAAATGATGGTTCCCACGATCTTTGGTTCGTTTACAAAGAGCATTGGTCCAGGTTGCAAGCCATGGATCACAAAGGCTCCTAGCAAGATGGCATCAATAACACTACCTGGAATTCCGAGCGCGACCAGTGGGACTAGTGCACCTCCAACGGTGGCGTTGTTGGCGGCCTCGGATGCTATGATACCATCATCGCATCCCGTGCCAAATTTTTGCGGGTGCTTAGAGGTGGCACGGGAAGTCGAATAGGCAATTAAAGAGCCGATGTTCGCACCAATACCGGGGAGGATACCGATTCCAGTTCCGATGGCGCTCGAGCGTAGGAGGTTGAGCCAATGTGATTTCCATTCTCTTAGCTTTAGGGTGATGGGTCCGTTAATCTTGGTGCTGATGACTTGATTAGTTTCACTAGATGACGGTAAAAAGATGCGACTGAGAGCAAAGAGCCCGATAAGGACGGGAAGGAGTTTTAGGCCGTCATCCATTGCGCTAAAGCCGAAAGTAAGTCGTAGTTCCCCGGTTCCGGGCGCTGTCCCCGGAAGGGCGCAGAGGATTCCCAAAAAGCATGAGAGAAGTCCTTTAGGAAGCGAATTTCCGCTAACGCCAACCACTAGGACTAAGGACATCACGACAAGTGCGAAGAATTCCCACGGGCCAAGAAGGGTTGAGAATTCTGCGATTGGTTTGGCGACCAAAGCAAGAACCGCCCAAGAAATGAGGCCGCCGATAAAAGACGCTCCGATGCCGAGACCAAGTGCCCGGCTGGCTCGACCCGAACTGGCCATGGGGTAGCCGTCGAGGGTAGTGATAATCGAAGCTGGTGTACCTGGCATTTTCAGTAGCGTTGCGGTGATCAAGCCTCCGCTTACTGACCCAACATACATCGCGACGAGCAAGGCGAGTGCGCTTTGACCATCCATGCTAAAAGTCAGCGGCAAGGTGAGCGAGATCAGCATAGCTCCGGTAAGGCCAGGGATCGAGCCCACGGTGATTCCAAGAGCAGTGCCCAACATGACAAGCATGATGAGTGATGGTTGTGAAAGGACTTCGAAAATCATCGCTTGATCAGGGAAGGTCGATGACAAGGAATTTGGTAAAAATGAAGAAGGAGCCCCACGCGATGGCGATACCGGCTCCTGTAACCTTTAAAATGGCGTGAGGGCTGCGTGCTCCGATGGCCACCGCTAAGACTGGGATGAAGATCATGGTAGCGATCGGATAAGGAAGATCAATCACCTGCATAGAGAGAAGATAGCCGGCCAGAATTGCGAGAGTGAGGGAACTCTGGCGCCAATCAAATGGGGGCTCACGATTTTCTTCTTTTTTGGTAAAAGAACGGACAAGGACCCAAATCCCCGTGCCAAGAACCAAGACGAGTATTGGAACGGCCGGATCGGGCAAACCTTGGTATTGAACCAAGGCGACGTTCTGAAATTCTTCTTCTCTTGCGGCGAGGTGGGCATCGAGTTCATTACCACGAAGAAAGAGCGGAGCTGTTTTAGTCTCAGCAAGTTTTTTGCGAACGTAGTCGGTTGTCATAGCCGCTTCCAACATATCGGCGATCTGTTCAATTACCGCGGGGGGAGTTGATTTGGGGGCCCACCAATAATGAACGTGTGGCATAACGACATTGTAGCCGAGTTCACGGCCTGTCGAAACGTCTGGCAAGTCCGGGTGACGCTCCGGGCCGAGGTAACCGATGGCGCGAATGCCACTTCCTTTGAAGCCAATAAATTCAGAGAGCGAAAAAGGAGTTACGTCGATGTGCTTGCCGATTAGATCGTGTCGACGTTTCGATCCGCCGCCACTTGGGACCATACGGAATTTTGTTTCTCCGCCCTCGCTTTCTAGTCGGCGTCCGGCAAAATGAGTTGGCGTTCCCGGAGCCATGCCAAATAAGATGGAGTCGGGCTTTTCAGCCGCGGCTTTGAGCAAACTGTTTAGTTCCTGAAAGGGAGAATCATTGCGCACGCAGATCACGAGGTTGGACTCTGCAGTGGCAGCAATCGGCTGAAAGGCCTCTGGGCCATAGGTGACCCGTCCCGCATATTTCGAAGTGAAAATACCTTCGTGTAAATTGAGAATCATGTGGCCGTCTGGTGGCGCATTTCGAACACGTCGGCTTCCAATCGTTCCCCCTGCTCCCGGAACATTTACGACCACCAGCGGCTCGGGAAGCAGGTCGTGATCTTCGACCGATTTTTGAATAATACGGGTGAAGGTATCACTATCGCCACCGGGCCCGAAAGGGACGACAATTTTGACGGGTTTGCGGGGGAACTCGCCGCTTATGGGCTTGATTTCGTGATCTTGGCAGGAGGTCGTTACAAAACTTAAGAGAGTGCCCAGCAGGATTATGCGAAACATTGTATAGTTAGTGATTTTCCAGTTTTGCGGGACTAAGTGCTGTCATGAGACACCTGAAATGTTGGTGAATAAAGGATTTGGCCTTGAGGGATTCTTAAATCGAAGATCTTTCTCCGCAAGCTTCCCTGCAGAGATATCTAGAGCGCAGCAGATATCGGATGGGGGGATTGTGTGTGGAAAGAGAATGGCCAATCCTTTGTTCATATTAGAAGAAACTAAACAGGGAGTTTGGAAGGACCAATCTCTAACTATTCGGGAGATGGTTTTAGATGAGTAATCGGGGCCGGAAAAGTTTGCTTGAATATCGTGTTTTCCCTCCAGTTGATCTATCTATTGATATTGATCTTCAATTAAGCCCTAAGAGAGTGCTGGTCTTAATTCTCTCGCCGTGGTCAATTTTTTTATGAGAAAAATAATTCATTCTGCCTTCCCAACTGAAATTCCGCACTAGAATACCTTCGATGGCGAGTAATGATTTTCACTATGAATTGAGCGATCGGGAATTAGCGGGGCGGATATGGGTCCGCCTACGACCCTATCGCAGACGAATTGGATGGGCTTTGACCCTTCTTGTCTTTGCCGTTCCTTTCGTGAATTTTCATCCTCTCGTGTGGGGATTTGTAGCTGACGCTTTAGTTGATCAAACCCTCACTGCCAGGGTTCTCGTGATGTGGCTCTCTATTATGCTCGTGAGCTATCTGATCGGAATTGCGGCGGGCGCGGTTCAGAGTTATCTCCTCGAAAAGACTGGGCAGGCTTTCGTTCGAGATATTCGTGCCGAGCTTTTTTCTAAGTTCCAGGAACAGTCACTAGCTTACCACCGGAATTGCAGGACTGGCGAGCTGGTGACCCGTATCACTAGTGATGTTGATGCGATGGAGCAATCGGTCCTACAGGGACTGACTGCATTAGTGGAGGAGGTTGTCACTTTTATCGTGGTGGCGGGAATGGTTCTCTGGATCAGTCCGGTAGTTGGGGCGG
>JAKMGP010000254.1 GCA_022424905.1 Akkermansiaceae bacterium
CCGAAGTTAAAGCGTGATCCCAAAGAGCAACGTCATCGATCAGGCCATCGAAGAAAAATGCTCTGCCACTGTCGGCACCCGAACCGATGTGTAGGTTTTCCGATTGAGGACCGTTAGGATCATAAAGGTTAGGAGCTGAATTGGAACCTGCAAGCGAGCCGTTGACATAGAGTTTTTTTGTTTTGCTATCGTCATCATAGCTGACGGCGATATGGGTCCAGGAGCCGATTTCGACCTTGCCTCCGGACATTTGATTCCAGGCTCCGGAAGGTCCACCTGTCCCAGTCCAAAAATTCCAATTTCCGCTGCTGTCATTATATACGAGGTAACCATGAACCGAGGTGGGTGTGTCGTCGCGACTGGTGACTGGGGACGCGAAGCCGTTCGTGCTATCGGCATTGACCCACATTGAAAGGGTGAAACTTTCTGGATTCATTGCTGAATCAAAAGGCACCGTAATGGTTGAACTGGAACCATTAAACTCGGCTGCGGTGCCAGTGTGGTTGGCGGCCCCCTCTACGCCAAAGATCACGCCAGATTCGGCGCCGTCGTGGTTTCCAAGGAGATCTTTAGCATTGCCGTCAAGTGGCCAGTGGGCGACGAGCTCAGCTTGGGCCCGGAAAACCGTGATAAGGAGCAGTGCAAGGAAAGTTTGAGCAAACAATTTCATGGGAGGAATAATACCCTCTTGAGTTAGGTGGCATCATTCAAGTAGCTTCTTTAGTAGATTAGTAATGAAAATTATTCCGATTTTGGCTTTCGCGACCTTTTCCGTTCCCGTGAAAGCCATCGAGGGTCATAAACTTAACAAACCTAATTCATCCGATGGCACGACCATGTTTGACCGATTGGGGCCGAAAAGAACAGGGATTGATTTTACACGTGAATGGAAGCCTCCTGTAAAGTGGGCGGCAGAAATTAGTGGCTCTTTTACGGGAGGAGGAGTTTGTCTGGGGGACTTTGACCGCGACGGAGATGCGGATCTTTTTCTTTCGAGAATGACTGATGGGGGACGGCTTTATCGAAACCTCGGGGACTTTAAATTCGAGGATGTTACCGAGGAAATGGGAATGGCGTCACCTGGTCTTTGGGGGGCAGGTTGCACCTGGGCTGATGTGGACGGCGACGGTTGGCTTGATCTTTATCTCTGCGCTTTTGATGGCTCCAACCGGCTTTTTATTAACCAAGCTGGGAAGGGGTTTGAAGATCAGGCGGAAGAACAAGGACTCGCTTTTAAAGGAGCCAGTTTAATGATGGCCTTCAGCGACTATGACCGCGATGGCGATTTAGATGGCTATCTTTTAACCAACCGGATTCCGCCTGGAGAGGAACTTAAGGACGTGCGCTTTCGGCTCGTCAAAGGGCCGGATGGCGAACCTGTAATTTTACCCGAAGAGATGCAACAATACGCGGGGCTCATTAAGTCGCCCAGCGGCTATAAGCAAATCGCCTCGGGACAATTTGACAGGCTTTATCGAAACGATGGTGGGAAGTTTGTTGAAGTGGGAAAGGAGGCCGGTGTCCGCGAATCTGAATATGGCCTGTCTGCGACTTGGTGGGACTACGATGCCGATGGATGGCCCGATCTCTACGTCGCGAATGATTTTTACGGAGCTGATCACCTTTACCGCAACAAAGGGGACGGCACTTTTGAAGATGTTGCGCCTAGAGCTTTGCCCCATACTCCTTGGTTTTCAATGGGGTCGGATGTGGCCGATATCAATAATGACGGGCTCTTTGATTATATGGCTTCAGACATGGCTGGTAGCGACCATTATAAAGAAAAGATGTCGATGGGAAATATGACTGGGAAGGACAGTGATTCCTGGTTTCTCAATTGGCCAATTCCAGCTCAATACATGCGCAATGCGGTTTATCTCAATACTGGAACCGGCCGCTTCAATGAGATTGCTTTTCAGACCGGGCTAGCGGCAACTGACTGGACTTGGGCAATCAAATTTGGCGACCTTGACTGTGACGGGAGGGAGGATGTTTTCATCTCCACAGGCATGAGCCGGGATTGGTTTAACAGTGATTTACGGAATCAGGAGGAAGCCTTAATTCTTGGCAAAGGAAGCGCCGCGGGGCGAGCTTTTTGGAATGATAAGGAACCACTCGCTTTGAAAAATTGGGCCTTCCGAAATGAGGGCGGCTTAAAGTTCAGTGAGGTGGGTCGTGAATGGGGGCTCGATGTGAAAGCGGTCAGTTATGGAGCGGCCTTGGGTGATCTTGATGGAGACGGAGACCTTGATTTGGTGGTCAATAATTTTGGTGGGCCCCCTGGTGTTTATCGAAACGGGCAGGAGAAGGGTGAGCGATTGACGTTGGATCTGCGCGGTGCCGGGAGAAATCGCTCTGCTTTCGGTGCGGTGGTGCGAGTTGAAATTTCGAGCGAGCCATCTGTCTTAATGCGAACCGTAACGGCATCGCGGGGTTTCATGTCTAGCAATGATACTTTGCTGCACTTTGGTTTGGGCGAGGCGAATAAGGCAAATCGAGTCGTCATCGACTGGCCAGATGGGGGCCGTCAAGTCCTCGAAAATTTGGCTGCTGGAAGGCGTTATGTCATTGAGCAACCCGAGAATCTCTCACCCCGAAAAAAGAAGGAGGCAAAGACTCTCTTCACTGAGTCGAGGATGCTCTCGCGGGTGAGACCCACCGAGGATATTTTTAACGATTTTAGTCGGCAACCCCTATTGCCCTCGATGCATTCACAGATGGGGCCCGGAATTGCAGTGGGTGACCTCAATCGTGATGGCCGCGAGGATCTCTATGTTTCGCATCCGGCAGGGCAGGAAGGAAAACTTTACCAACAAACCGATGGCAGTGGCCGGTCAACTTTCTCCGCGCTGGAGACTAA
>JAKMGP010000261.1 GCA_022424905.1 Akkermansiaceae bacterium
ATTTTGGAACTTACGAAAGGGCTGAAAGAAATTACTCGAGACCTGAAGAATTTCACTGAACCGACTTCAGCGTCAGTTTCTCTTAAAAAATTAGTGGGCGTGTGGACTGACGAAGTTGATTTTTTTGATAGCGCGTCTCTAAAAATTGTAAAGGGGGAGTTTTTGTCTGAAGACCAAGACGATTATGTGGCTGAAGTCGCGTTTCAGGCGGTCGTTTGGACGGAGAGCAAAAAATGGAAGGAGCTCTACTCTTCTTATCAGGTTCAATGGTCCAGAGAGGATGGACAATACGAAATGGCCGATTGGACCTTGATCCGGGAAGTTGATAAGCCAGAGATATCTCGCAAATATTTTCGTGACCGTCTGGTCGAGGCATTGCCTGATCTCTCGACCCGTCGTCGCCTTACTCAATCGGAACATCGAAGGGCATTGAGTTACCACTATAGCACCAATAAAAAAATGGTGCCCACGCAAGACTTCGAACCCATTGCAATGGTTTTCAAGCCAGCGGTTTCGGTGGTCGACGTCGATAATGACGGGTGGGATGATATTTATATCATGGTGCGTCTGGGGAAAAATTTACTCCTGCACAACCAAGGTGATGGAACTTTTGTGGAAAAGGCTTCTGATCTCGAGCTTTCTTTCCCCGGCAATTCCACCTGCGGGATCTTTGCGGATTTTGACAATGATGGAGATTCAGATCTGATGCTCGGGAGGAGTATCGAGCGAATGATTTATCTCGAGAATACCGAAGGTCGGTTTCGGCTCGTCGAACAGAAAAAGACGGAGCTGCCATTTTTGGCGACTTCTCTGGCTGCCGCAGATTATGATGGAGATGGCTTGCTTGATCTTTATGTCACGACCTATCGCAGGGGTAATTTGACCGGAAGTATCCCTGGGTTTGTAGGAGAGGAAGGAACTGATTGGTGTGCGAAATATCTCACGGCAAAGGAGGCAAGGATCTTCCGGCAGAAGTATCAAAAATCGCGTAAAGAAACTCACGGGGGTTATCTAAATCAAACGGGTCCTCCTAATTGGCTTCTTAAAAATATTGGGAACGGTCAGTTCGAAAGAGTTCATTCTGACTCCTCGATTAGTAGCTGGAAAAATTCCCTTCAAGGAACGTGGGGAGATTTTGACGAAGATGGCGATCCTGATCTTGCGGTGGCAAACGACTGGGCGGTCGATCATCTTTTTCGTAACGATGGGGAAGAGGGCTTCGTTGATATCGCCTCTGAAGCTGGCTTGGACCTAATGGGCTTTGGGATGGGAGCGTGCTGGGGGGACTACGATGGTGACGGGAAAGATGATCTCTTTGTGACCAACATGTTTAGCAAAGCGGGGCAACGAGTTTTGGGTGATTTTGCTGAGGTTGACCCCCGTTTTGTGGAGGCGGCATCCGGCAATTTTCTTTATCGTCAGAATGAGGGGAAGTTTGAACAACTTGCAGGATATGGAGAGTTAAGGATCCCTGTTGCTAGGTCTGGTTGGTCTTGGGGTGGCCAATTTGTTGATATCGATAACGATCGAGATCTCGATATTCACGTCTTGAGTGGTTATTTTACCGCTCCACGTTCTTTTGAATCGGATATTGATTTGTGAAGTAATCTTTGGCGCACGGTCGTGCGGCAGGACCAAAATATCGGAGGGGAAATTAGTAAATCTGAAGCTTGGGATCGAGATCCTCAGACCGGGATCGTCGATGACTTGCTGGACGCCCGTGTCGAGGCAGGTGATGAAATGGTGGACGGGAAGCTTCGGGTCCACTCTCTGAGTGGTCACGAACGAAACAAGCTTTACCTCAATGATGGAACTCCTTCGAACTTTTCGGACCAGTCTGGTCTCTCCGGCTTGGACGATGAATCGGATAGCCGAGCGTTTGCCATTTTTGATTATGACCGGGACGGGTGGAGTGACATCGTTTCGGTGAATGCCATGAATCCGCTGACACGGCTATTTCACAATGAAATGGGTGATGAAGGTCAGAGCGGTAATTTTATCGCTCTTTCTTTCAAGGGAGGTAATCGAACTGCTACCGCATCAGATTGGAGCAATCGTGATGGATATGGCGCCCGGGTTGAAGTTAAGAAGGGAGACGAGAGGATCGAGAGAGAGCACCGATGTGGTCAAGGGTATGGCTCACAAAATAGCGCTGTCATGATTGTTGGGTTGGGCGATTGGGAAGAGGTTGACGAGGTGCTTGTGAGGTGGCCGTCTGGAAGGAAATCCATCGTCAGTCGAGTCAAGCAAGGAGAGTGGCTTACGGTCGACGAGCGGGGGAGCGAGGAGCGTAGACCCTACCGCCGGAATGTGAAATCAAAACAGAAGTCTCTCCTAGGCAAGGCAGTCTTCCCGCTCGGGTATCAATCAAAAGCTCGTTTGACGGTTTGGAAGGGAATGGCCACGTGGTGTCCCGCTTGC
>JAKMGP010000201.1 GCA_022424905.1 Akkermansiaceae bacterium
CTTCAATCGCCTTCTTGTATCTTTTGGAAGAGTCGCTGTTGACTCCAAGAATAGTGAAGGGCTTGTCTTTCAATCTTTCAACGAGCGACCGCTCGTGAGGATACATAGCGCGGCAGGGGCCTCACCAGTCACCCCAAAAATCGAGGACAACGATCTTGCCCTTGTAATCAGAGAGCTTCATTTCCTTTCCGTCGACATCCTTTCCGATGATTTCAGGGGCTGATTTTCCAATCGCCAATTTTTCTTTCGCTTCAAGTGTCGCTTTCATCATCGCGCCAACCTTACGGCCTCTGACTTCAAAGTCGGCATGCTCGGCATTCAGTTTATCGACGAGGGCTTTATATCGGGCAGTTTTTGCTGTGTCGCGTTCAATCTGAATGGCCTGAATGTAGAGCGCAGATCCTCGAGCGTCCTGGGCTTTGCTTTTTTCAACAACGGTCGCGAGAAAAGCTTGGGTGTTTTCTCCCCTAGCTCCGTAGAGCGAGAGAATGACTTCTGATAATTCGCTGTGATCCAGATGATGCTTTTCGAGGGCAGCAAAAATTTCGGGCTTTAATTCTTTGCCCCGACTGTGACTTGAGATCCAAGAAATAGCCTTAAGGCTTGCTGCCTCGGCGGGGCTTTCTTCTACAAGGGTGTAGAGTGCCCCAATGGTGTCATCGAACTGTGGATAGCCTTTTTGATAGGCTTCTCGCTGTTTTTCACGAGGGAGGGCCCGGACTTCGTCCATGAATTTTTTAACGGCAGCATCTTGGGTTTCGATAAGTTCGCTAATTTGGTCCGCGATTTTGTTTTTGGCGTCAGTTTGTGCGACTGCGAGCCCGGCAGCGGCAATCAACATAATGAGCAATTTTTTTGCCTTCATGGGAAAAGGTTTAGATGAAATTTGAGTGGTGTCGATCAGGGAGTGATTAGGAGGGACTTTACTTATGAGGTGAGATCGCCACTTTTTTGTCGTGCCGCAGTTGGATCCCTCAATCGTAAATGATGCGTCATCGAGTTCCGAAGTGCTCGATGCCTTTCTCGAGTATCTCATCGAAAGTGGAACCGAGCCGTATGACCATCAAGAAGAGGCTATCCTTGAGCTATACGAGGGAAAGAATGTCATTCTTAATACTCCAACAGGATCGGGGAAGTCGTTGGTAGCCCTCGCGCTTCATTTCCGAGCAATTTGTCAGGGCCGAAGGTCATTTTATACGGTCCCGATCAAGGCGCTTGCTAACGAAAAGTTTCTTGCGTTGTGTGAAACATTTGGTCCGGAGCAAGTGGGAATGATTACTGGAGATGCTACGGTGAACTCCGAGGCCCCGGTAATTTGCTGCACGGCGGAGATTCTTTCTAATATGGCCTTGAGAGAGGGATCACTTGCAAAGGTGGATGAGGTGATTATGGACGAATTTCATTATTACTCGGACTATGAACGAGGGGTGGCGTGGCAGATCCCTCTCTTGACTCTCCCTCAGGCTCGCTTTCTTTTAATGTCGGCGACTTTGGGAGAGACCGAAGTATTTCAAAAAGAATTAACTGAACTCACGGGAGTAGAGACAGTTTTAGTGAAGTCGGAAGAGCGTCCGGTGCCCTTGGAGTTTTCTTACAGCACAACCTCTCTTGAGGATCAAGTCGATGAGCTGGTTAGTTCGGATAAAGCTCCGATTTATCTCGTTCATTTCACCCAGTTATCCTGTGCTCGCACGGCGCAAAATTTGATGAGTCGGAACTTTTGTTCAAAAGAAGAGAAAGCCGCTATTTCTGAAGTTCTTAAGGATGCTGATTTTAAGAGCCCTTATGGGAAAGAGGTGAAGAAGCTTCTTCGGCACGGTCTTGGGATTCACCATGCGGGGTTATTACCTAAGTATCGGGTTCTTGTCGAAAAACTGGCGCAGCGGGGGCTCATGAAAGTCATTTGTGGGACTGATACGCTAGGGGTAGGAGTGAACGTGCCTATCCGTACTGTGCTTTTCACCCAGCTTTATAAATTCGGAGGAAAAAGTACGAAGATTCTAACAGTTCGCGACTTTCGCCAGATTTGCGGTAGGGCGGGGCGGCGGGGCTTTGATGATGTTGGTTACGTTGTGGCCCAGGCTCCTGAATATTTCATCGAGAATTTGAAGGCTGACGCTAAGGCTGAGGCGAAGGGGAAAAAGAGTAAGGCACAGAAAAAGAAACCACCGGAGAAGGGTTTTGTAAATTGGGATGAGAGGACCTATGCAAAACTGCAAAGTGCTCCGCCAGAGAAGTTGGTTTCTAGTTTTAGTATCCGTCATGGAACTTTGCTCAATATTCTTTCAAGAGGAGGCGAAGATGGCTGTGCGGAGCTGCGCAGAATCATCAATGTGTGTCACGAGCCACCGGGAAGGAAGAGGATCCTCCGAAGACAAGCCTTTGCCCTTTTTCGTGGTTTAGTGGAAGGGAAGGTTCTTACGATCATTCCGAAGGAAAAACGCACGACCTTGGCCAAGGTGGAGTTGAACGTAGAATTGCAGGATGATTTTACAATGAATCAGGCTCTCGGTCTGTACCTTATTGAAACGATCCCAAAATTGGATAGCGAGGCGCCTGATTACGTCGCCAATATGCTGTCGCTTATCGAGGCTATTTTGGAAGACCCGACAGTGGTGATTCGAAAGCAAGTGGATAAAATCAAGACGGCTCTGGTTGCGCAGATGAAGGCAGACGGTGTGGATTACGATGATCGTTTGGAGGCTCTTGAGGAAGTGGAGCATCCGAAGCCAGGTAAGAATTTTATTTATCAGACTTATAATGATTTCGTTCTTATTAATCCTTGGGCCAAGGAGGCGGGAGTTAGACCCAAGTCCATCGTGCGGGAAATGTTCGAGGGGTGGTTCTCATTCGAGGATTATATAAAAAGCTATCGACTCGAAAGGAGTGAAGCAGTTTTGCTTCGCCACCTTTCTGAGGTTTATAAGGTTCTTGTGCAAACGGTGCCCCCTTCTCTGAAAACCGAAGAGGTTGAGGAGGCTGAGTCATTCCTAGAAGAAATAGTCCGTGGGGTTGACTCCAGTTTGATTGATGAGTGGGAGAGATTGCGAGATCACGAGGAAATCGTTGAGAAGGCTTCGGTCAAGGAGGTTCCTTTTACGAGGCGAAAATCCGAATTTGTGCGAGCGACTCGAAGAGCCGTTTTTGATTTCGTGAAGGAGATTTCACGTGAGAATTACGAAGCCGCCGCCGACTTGGTGGGGAGCAAGGCTTTCGAGCTTCGTGAGATGATGACGGGGTATTTTGAGGAGCATGGGATTATCCGCATGGACCCTGAGGCGCGAAGCTCGGCGTATCTCCGTATCGAAGGTGATCGTTTGGAGCAAATCCTGGTCGATGAAGAGGGGCTCAACGACTGGAGTGTTATACTTGAGGTGGACCGGGCGCAATCGGACGTGGAAAATCGGGTTGTGCTCTGCTTAAGAGACTTGGGTGCGTTTTAACGAACATGATCGTAGTCGTTGAGAATAGATCGTGGATTTCCAACATACCAAGCGTAGCCGTTACGGCGCTCGGCTTCGATTTCGGTAATTGAAGATTTGATGATTCCGTCGCGACCAGAAAAGATAGGTTTTCCGGTCTTAAGATCGGAGAAGCGTGGCCAAAGAGGCGGCGCATTATCATCTTCAACGATGGTTTTATCTCCATCTTTTTTGATGATTCTGATGCCATTGATCTGCTTCTCTCGAAACCAAGTAATTGCTCCGCTGATTGATTCAAGAACCTCGTTAGAGGGTTCTTGAATCTCCATGAGATACTTCACGATACCTGCACTTTCTGCACCGCTGAAAGAAGGGTGTTCGTATGAGCGAGCTTGAGCAGGCAAAAGGGTCTTGGCATCATGCTGAGCACACCAAACGGTAGGTTTTCCCTTGATAAGGATCTGGGTTTCGAGGATGCAATTAAGGCCAAGATTAAGCGCGGTAATGATCGATGACTTTTCGTCCTTTCTTAGGAAAGTGATGGGGTCTTTTTCAAGATCTCGAAGGAAGGACATGACGCCAATCATTGCGCCATCGTTGTAAGTGATGTGAAGGCCGTAGCCGGAACTATGGGGTCGCTGGGGCCAACCGCCGTTGTTGTATTGGCTCGTGAGGAGAAAGGCTATGCCGCGGTGGAGGGAGGCTTCAAGCCCGGGGCTTGCCTGGGCTTGCCAGACACGAGTTAGAAATTTAAGGGGGGTATAAGTTGCCCCGTTGTCGATGGTGGTATCCTTAAGGTTATTACGTTGCTGGGTGAGTTCTTTAAGATCGGTTGTATCAATTTTTCTTGAGAAGTCCTGATTCTTGGGCCAGCCACCATTGGCGCGCTGATAGAGCATAACCTTTTCGGCAAGCTCCCGTGCTTCAGGTGAGCCATACCAATTTGATTTTTGGTTGAGCGCACTTTTCCAAGAGACTTTCGCGTCGAGGAGGCAAAGGCTGGAGAGGAAGAGAGCAATAACCTTCATTGAGTGGAATACGATGTGGAGCGAATCTTGGGTTTGCCACAAAGAAAAGGCCCTATCTTCTTGGATCTTTGGGGCAGGCGCAACTTCCGTTGCGGCAGGAGTTTTTCTTCCGCTTTACGAAAAAGAGGATGACGGTGAGGGCAACGATACCCAGAGCTGCTGGAGTTTGCCAATCCATGGTGTCAGGAATAGCCAAGCAGCTTGCCTGTTTGATAAACGAGCAAAGCAGCGAGGTAGGCGAAGATTGTCATACCAGCGAGTTGGCCAAGAGCCCATTTCCAAGAGCCAGTTTCACGTCGGACAATTACAGTGGTGGGGAGGCATTGCAGGGCATAGATAAAGAAGACTATGACAGAGAGTCCGACAAGAGGAGTATAGAGGGCGGTTCCATCGGAGCGGGTTGAGACAGATAGCTTGTCACGCATTTCTTCCCCGTCTTCTTCATCGGTAGCGTATGAAATGGCGATGGAGGAACGGAAAACTTCGCGCGCGGCGAAGGATGCGATCATGGCGGTTCCCATGCGGGTGTCCCAACCTAGTGGAGCGACTACGGGTTCTATGATCTCGCCGATTTGACCGTTGAAGGATTCGGACTGCTGAACGATGGGGTCATCAGAGTCGCTCTTGGGATAGGTCTCGAGAAACCAAAGAATAATGCTAAGCCCGAGGATAACGGTGCCTGCTTTTTTGATGAAGGCGAAGGCTCGCTCACTGACCTGTCGCAGGACGTGTCTCCATTGTGGGTTTTGGTAGGGAGGGAGCTCGAGAAGGAATTGCGAGGGTTCGGTTTCACCGAGTCGCGGTTTGAGGATTTTTGCTGCGAGAAGAGCCGTGATTGTGCCTAATGCATAGATGCCGAAGAGCGCGAGACCTTGCTGAAGGGCTCCTATAAATATCAAAGGAATAATCAGGGTGTAAACTGGTAGTCGTGCTGTGCATGAGGTCCACGGGAGAATGAGAATAGTAGCGAGGCGTTCTTTGTTATTCGGAATAGTGCGAGTGGCCATGATACCTGGAATAGCGCAGGCGTAGCCGGAAAGAAGGGGAAGAAACGATTTTCCGCTGAGGCCGACTTTGTTCATAACCCCATCCATCAAGTAAGCTGCGCGTGCCATGTAGCCGGTGCTTTCAAGAAGGCTGATGAAGAAAAAGAGCAGAATGATCTGTGGGAGAAAGACGAGGACCCCCCCGACTCCGGCTATGATGCCATCGACGATGAGACTCTGAAAATCCCCCTCGCCAATAAAACCTCTCACCCACCCTTGAAGGATTCCCTGCCCTTCTTCGATCAACCCCATAGGTATTTCAGCAAACTTGAAGATCGACCAAAAGACGGTGATCATCAGGGTTGTAAAGATACACCAACCTTTGATTGGGTGGAGCGTCTGGGCATCAAGGCGGTCTGTGAGCGCGAGTAATTCTTCATTGGGGCGTTGGAGCCCAATTTCGACTGCGTGGTGGATATATTCAAAGCGGGTCTTCTGAATAAACTCTTTAGCGTCCGGGTTATCTTTCACCACGGCCATCAAGCCAGAGGCAGCAGGATTTTTTTCTCCGTTGGTTTCGGCGAGTTTGGTTGATTTTTTAATGGCTTCTTCCAATTCGGCGGAACCTTTCCAAAGTCTACCTGGAGGAGAGGGAAAAGGATGGCGTAGAGCTTGTTTGAGCTGAGTAATGCCACGCTCGGTCGCCGCGGAAATCGCGACGAACGGCACGCCAAATCTTTCACTGAGCGCGGTGGGATCAAGGCGGAGTCCTTGGGATTCGGCGCTGTCGGTTTTGTTCAGAGCGACGACGATGGGATAGCCAAGATCGATAACTTGGATGAGCAGGTAGAGGTGACGTTCGAGGTGGGTGGCATCGAGAACACAGAGGATGAGGTTGGGGGTTTCCTCATCGTCCTGATCACCAATGAGCACATTCCGGGTAATTTCTTCGTCTGGTGAATTAGGATCTAGGGAGTAGGCACCCGGAAGGTCGATGAGTTCGAACTTATGCCCGTGAGGCGTGAAGAAAGTTCCGGATTTTCGAGAGACGGTGGCACCGGTATAGTTACCGACTTTTTGGTTTTGCCCGGTGAGAGCGTTGAAAAGGGTGGTTTTTCCTGCGTTGGGATTACCAACCAACGCAATTCTCGCCTCGATGGATGAGTCGCTCATCAGATGGGTGATCTAAGCAGGAACAACTTGGATTTGGTCTGCCAGATCCTTACTGAGGGCGAGGCGGGTTCCGCAAACCGTGCAGAGCATGTTACGACCGTTGGTCAGCTTTTTGACGCGCATTTGCTCGCAGAAACCAATGTCACGAAGCTGGCTGCAAGCCGGGCCCTCAACTTGGCGAATCTGGAAATCACAACCGATTGCGGCCTGACTGAGGGTCAGAGCGGAATCGAGTTCAAGATCTGTCGCTAATTTAGCCATTTGCTACCAACACCAAATCTTATTGAGACTGTTTCGCAATAACAAAAGTTAATTTTCTGGAATTTCTTTTCATTCACTCCATTCGATCGAGAATTTTCCCGCTAAGTTTCGATTTTAGTTTTTCGAATTATTTGGTGTTGCCTCCTTCTGGGCCGACGTCTTTTTGGCTCAAGGCGGAACCTTCGAGGACCTTGCTGAAATTGGGAGTGGTAACCGAATATTGAAAGCCGGATCCGGAACCGGCTGCTCCAAAGCGACCTTTTTTATCGAGGGCAACAAAGTTTAGGTGGAGATCTTCGGCTGATTTTGGGTCAATGGAGGCGATACGTTGAATCGTTTTAACACAGGCTTCTTCCGGGTGAAGTCCCTGTCGCATATATTCCACCACCATGAAGGACGCGCAGTAACGCATAACGTTTTCTCCCAAGCCAGTGGCACCGGCGGCTCCAACTTCATTGTCGACGTAGAGCCCACTTCCTATGATAGGGGAGTCGCCAACGCGGCCTGGGAGTTTACCACCCCATCCACTGGTAGAGCAACCACCGGCGATGTGACCTTTATGGTCGAGCACGAGTAAGGCGACGGTGTCATGGTTGTCTTTGGGGCGTTTGTTGGGAATGGGTTCACTTTGTTTTTGATGCCATTCTTTATGGAGTTTTTGAGAATCGACCTTGATCGATTCCAGTCCTTCCCTGATCGCAAATTTCCGAGCTCCGTCGCCAACGAGCATGACGTGAGGAGTTTTCTCCATGACCCGTCGGGCGGCAGTGATGGGATGAAGAATTCCTTCAATGGCGGCTACGCTCCCGGCGTCGTGGTCTGATCCGTTCATGATGCAGGCATCTTGTTGGACCACTCCGGCAGCATTAGGGAGACCCGTGATTCCAACCGAGCGATTTTTCTCATCAGATTCCACCAAGCGAATTCCTTGTTCAACTGCATCCAAAAGAGAGCCCTTGTTTTTTAGTGTGTCGAGAGCTTTATCGTTCCCTGCTTTCCCAAAGGGCCAGGTTGAAACGATGAGCGGTTCACCGGGTGCGGCTTCAGCTCGAACTGATTGGATACTGGTTCCCATAATAAGACTTGAAGTGAGGAATTGGCGTCGGGTGGAAGGCATGGGGAAGTGGAGGGCTAGGATTTGAGGTGAGCGTCGAGGGCTTCTTTGATCAACTGGAGTGCTTGGTCTATTTCATCGGCACTGACATTGAGAGGAGGCAGAAGTCTGATGATTCCGGGGCCAGCCGGCGGTACTAAAAGACCTTTCTCAATGAGGGCCGTGCACAGGTGAATGGATGGTATGCTGCCTTCAGGGACAACAAGAGCATCGAAGTTTAATGCGATTCCGAGAAGGAGACCGTATCCGCGAACTTCGGTGATGGCAGGATGATTCCAGCTCTCGATGGTCTTTCGGACTTGGGCTTCTCGTGTTTTAACGTTTTCGGTAAGATTCTCCGCGATAATAGTTTCGATGACAGCCTTGGAGGCAGCGCAGGCGAGGGCGTTGCCTCCATAAGTTGAGCCATGACTGCCGGGGCCGAGGAGGTGGGCGTGTTTTTCGGCAACATAGAATGAGCCGATTGGGAAGCCACCGCCCATGCCTTTGGCCCACGAGATGCCATCGGGGGCGAGGCCGGGAGCGATCGTGTCGTAACCATTAAGATCGCCAGTTCGACCGAATCCGCATTGTACTTCATCGAGGAGAAGGAGGAGGTCTTTTTCTTGAGCGAGAGTAGCAAGACCTTCGAGAAATTCCTTGGTCATCGGGTTCACGCCCCCTTCGCCCTGGATGGGCTCGAGGAGGAAGGCGATGGTCTTGTCGGTGAGCGCGGCTTGGACAGCATCAAGGTCGTTGGGCTCGACGTAAGTAAAGCCGGTTGGAAGGGGGGCGAAGCCTTCGTGAATTTTGGCCTGGGCGGTCGCGGTCATGGCTCCAATAGTCCGGCCGTGGAAGGACTTGTTGAAGGTGATGACATCGTAGCGCCCGGTGGCTTGCCCAAATCTCCGTGCGAATTTGATGAGCCCGTCATTCGCTTCAGCTCCGGAGTTGGAGAAGAAGATCTTTCCGGGATGTCCGACGACCTTTTCTACAATGAGTTCAGCGAGGTCAGCCTGTTGCTCGATGTAGTAGAGATTGGAACAATGCATCAGAGTTTCCGATTGTTCCGCGATCGCTTGTGTCAAGGCGGGGTGGCAATGCCCCAGCGAGCAAACAGCGATACCTGAGCAGAAGTCGAGATATTCACGACCGAGCTCATCCCACACTCTAGTGCCTTCACCGCGGGTTACGGTAAGGGGAAATCTCCCATAGGTTTCTAGGACATACTGTTTTGTTTTCTCAGTGGTTGTCATGAGTTTATTGGAGGAAACGATACTTTTTTTCGGTGAATTTGGAAGCGCGACGATCAAGCATCAGGTTGGGTGGCTTTAGAAGGGTTAGGTGCGACCTTCCGGAATGAGAATCCCCAAGGAAGCGCCGCTAGCGTGGCGGTTATCTGGGGCGGTCTCAAAAGATGAAATACTTAATTTACTCTGAACCAAATTAGAGCCCTGTTTGTCGAAGGGAGTTTGGCTGAATGTTTTGGATCACTGATTGGCTAATTTTTGGGTGAAGCTAAATGTTAATAAGCTGCTTGCGACAGAAAGGCGATATTTCCTGCATTTCGAAGTTCAAAAAACTGATCTCAGGCCCTAGGTTTTGGCGTAGCTAGTGTCTAATTCTCAAAAAATCATAATCGCCTGCGGCGGAACCGGAGGGCATTTATTTCCTGGAATCGCTGTTGCCCAAGAGCTTAAGGCACGGGGGCACAAGGTCCTCCTTCTGATTTCTGAAAAGAAAGTGGATGCTCAGGCTTCCCAAAAATACTCGGATCTTCGTTTTGAGACTGTCAGGGCCATTGCGAAGCCGCCGACGTTTTCGCTCAAAATGGTTTCTTTTCTGTGGCGTCTGCGCAAGACAATCAAGCAGTGCGGCCTTATCATTGATCGTGAGGAAGCAGATGTGGTTCTTGGAATGGGAGGGTTTACCTCTTTTCCTCCGGTAGTCGCTGGCTCAAAAAAAGGACTTCGAACCTATGTGCATGACTCTAATGCTATTCCTGGGCGTTCTAATCGTATGACGGCCAAGCGCTGCACTGCGGTTTTGGTGGGATTGGAGGAAGCTTCAACTCACTTTCCTGATATCGAGGTGATTCATACCGGAACTCCGGTTCGTGACGAGCTTGAGAAGCTTCCATCACGCCAAGCGGCATGCGTAAAATACGGTCTTGATCCATTAAAGAAAACGCTCCTTGTAATGGGGGGGTCGCAGGGTGCGAGACGTCTTAATGAACTAGTTGCCGAGGGAACGGAGGGCACTGCATGGCAGGTTCTTCACTTGACTGGGCAGGCAGACTTTGAACGTCTTTCTAAACAGGTGGGCAAGCGTGATGGCTATAAGATACTCGCATTTTGTGAAGGTATGGCGGCAGCCTATGCGGCAAGTGATTTTTGTGTGGCGAGATCTGGGGCTTCGTCTCTGACAGAGTTGAGCCATGCAGGGTTGCCCGCGCTTTTGGTGCCGTTCCCCTTTGCTGCTGATGACCATCAAACAGCTAATGCCCGCGTCTTCGAAAAAGCAGGGGCTGCGACCTTAACTCATGAGAAAGATCTCGAGGCTAAAACGATCACTGACATGTTGTCTGAACTCGATGATGGAATTCTTAAAAATATGTCGGAATCGATGCTGAATCTCGCGGATCCCGCCGCCGCCGCCCAAATCGTTAACGTTATTGAAGGATGACTATTGAGCAATTCAGCGAGAAAATTTTAAATCCGGAACAACCACTCCGGGTTCATTTAATCGGCGTGGCAGGTTCGGGTATGAGTGGATTAGCTCGGCTCTTGATTCAGATGGGCCATCGGGTTAGCGGATCCGATCGAGTGACTTCAGGGGAGACGGAGCGTCTCCGTAAGTTAGGGCTCGATTTTTCTACTCCACATTCAGGTGAGGCCGTCAAGGGTGCGGATGCGGTGATCTATTCCTCAGCGATTCGTTCGACAAACCCCGCCCTTTCCCAGGCTTTAGCTCAGAAGATTGCGACCTTTCGGCGAGCAGAATGCCTAGCGGCTATTCTTCACACAAAGGCAGGAGTAGTGGTTTCGGGCACCCATGGGAAGACAACTACTTCGGCAATGATCGCGCATATTCTTCGCCAAGGAGATCTCATGCCTTGTCATTATGTGGGGGCGGAGATCCCAGTTTTGGGTTCTAATGCCGAATGGAACCAAGATGGTGAGTATTTGGTGGCGGAGGGTGATGAATCGGATGGCACGTTGGCTCTGTATCATCCAAAACACGCAATTGTGCTGAATGTCGAGGAAGAGCATCTTGACCACTATACGCGAGGGATTGCGCAAATCCGTGAGGTTTTTAATAACTTGTTGAACCAGACTTCGGGTTCCATTTTTTATTGCTGTGAGTGTGAAGAAGCGACTCAGCTTTGCGGAACACGAGACAATTCCATTTCGTATGGTTGGAAGGGGGCCGATTGGACTGCGACTGATCTTTCTGGGCAGATCGGAACGGTGAGTTTTACGGTCAACCATAAAGGTGAGGAGCTGGGCAGGGTTCAACTTGGTATTCCTGGTCTACATAATGTATTGAATGCTTTGGGAGCAATCGCAGTGGCTTCAAGTTGTGGGGTTGATTTTTCAAAAATGAATCAGGCCCTTAGTTCTTTTGCGGGTGCTAAGAGGCGATTCGAAACCAAGCATCTGAGCAAGCGATATCGTATTGTGGATGATTATGGACATCATCCGACGGAGGTTGCAGCTACCTTACAGACTGCTCGTAGTTACGAGCCGGGCCGCGTGATTGTGCTCTTCCAGCCTCATCGCTATAGCCGGACTCATAAGCTAGCTGATGATTTTGGTAAGACCTTGCAAGCTGCCGATCTAGTTTTCGTGACTGATATTTACGCGGCCAGCGAAGATCCTATTCCTGGTGTGAGTGGGCAGACAATTGTTGATGCAATTTTAGCCAACGGCTCTACGAAGGCGTCCTTCGTCCCGGATCTTTCAACCGCGCATCACGCGGTGGGGAATAATCTAGCGGAGGGTGATCTTTTTCTAACTTTGGGAGCTGGAAATGTTCATGAAGCTGGCAATAAGATCATCCGCGATCTTAAAGTTTTAGAAGAAATCCGCAATGAAACGAAAGTCTCGGCAATCAAACTTTACGAACCGATGTCGCGTCATAGTACGATGCGCGTTGGAGGCCCGGCTCAGTTTTGGATTGAGCCATCGCAATTTGAGCAATTAGCCGATTCTGTTTCTTTCTGCAAAGCTCGGGGGATTCCAGTGCGAATTGTGGGGCGTGGATCTAATCTGTTGATTCGAGATGGAGGAATTCGTGGGGCTGTTATTCATCCGGCAGGCGGTGCTTTTTCTGCGGTCACTGTTGAGGGGACTACGATCACGGCAGGTGTTGGAGTTCGCTTCAAAAAGGTTGCCAGTATAGCACGTGAGCATGGCATTGGAGGATTTGAATGGATGGAAGGAATCCCGGGGAATGTCGGAGGCGGACTGCGTATGAATGCCGGAGCAATGGGTGTGGAAACTTTCGATCAAGTTGTCGCGGTAACTTTTTTGGATGAGGATGGAGAGATTAGAACGCGCAAGCGTGATGAGATAAAATTCTATTACCGCAACGTCCCCGAGCTTCGCCGGAATTATGCTCTGAAGGCGACCTTCGCTGGAGTTCCATCAGATCAACAAGCGATACAGGATAAGCTTAATGAATCTCGCCATCATCGCAATACGACCCAGCCGAAGGCTGCGAGTGCTGGGTGCACATTCAAAAACCCCGCAGTCTGTGGCGCGGGTCAATTGATTGATGAGATGGGCTTGAAAGAGACTGGGGTAGGTAAGGCCGAAGTGTCGCCGGAGCATGGTAATTTTATCGTTAATCGAGGAAAGGCCAGTGCTTTTGATGTCCTCTCGTTAATCGAGAAGATCAAAGCGAAGGCAAGGGAAGATAGGGGTGTGGTTCTCGAGACTGAGATACAGATCCTTGGTGAGGATGAAGTTGTTTTTTAGGAGATTGTCGCAAACAGATTCTTGGTCATGATCGAAAACATGATTTTGAGAATTCTGAGTGTTTTCCTTGTGGCCTCGTCCGTGGGATCGGCGCAGCCAAACATTATTATCCTCTACTCTGATGATGCGGGATATGCCGATTTTGGTTTTCAGCCCAATTGCGCGGCGGATATGAAGAAACTAACGCCCAATATTGATCGTATCGCAAAGGAAGGTGCAAGGTTTACAAATGCTTACATGGCGGGTTCGGTGTGCTCGCCCTCCCGCGCAGGTTTAATGACCGGACGTTATCAACAGAGGTTTGGGTATGATAATAATCTTCCTCCTGGCTTTCAAAGCGGCTTGGATTTGAAGGAGAAATTCGGAGTCAAACACCTCAAATCCTTGGGCTATACTACGGGGCTGGTTGGTAAGTGGCATCTTGGATATCCCGAAGAATATCACCCCAATAAACGTGGGTTTGATTGGTTTTATGGTCTTCTACAAGGTTCACGACCTTATTATGAAATACCGAAACCTAGCGCCCACCGAGTAATTCAAGAGAATGGGAGGATTACTCAAGAAGATGGCTACGTGACCGATCGTTTTGGTGATGCGGCTTGTCGCTTCATCCGTGAGAATAAAGAAGCGCCGTTTTTTCTTTTCGTCTCTTTCACTTCACCCCACGGGCCTCTTCAGCCCAAGCCAGAAGATGTGAAGAGAGTGGCTCATATTGATCAGAAGAGGAGAGCAAGCTATGCCGGGTTGGTCGTGAGCCTTGATGATAATGTAGGGAAGGTGTTGGATTGCCTGAAGGCAGAAGGTTTGGATGAGGATACGATTGTCTTATTCACCAATGACAATGGTGGGCAGACTGCAAATGGAGCTAATAATTCCCCACTTCAGGGAAAGAAAGGGACTTTGTGGGAAGGTGGTGTGAGGGTTCCTTGGGTGATGAGGTGGAGGGGTGAAATACCAGCTGGAAGAGTCATTGATCAGCCGGTGATCGCGCTTGATCTTCTGCCGACCTTGATTGAGGCAGCGGGTGGTGAGGTGTCTTTGGATTGGAATCTTGATGGAAGAAGTTTTCTGGCGCTACTTGGTGGGAAGCTAAAGACGAGAGCGGTGGTGGAAGCGCCTAGGCCGTTGTTTTGGAGGCAAGGTGGGAGTGATGGTCCTCGGGCTATGAGGGAAGGAAAATGGAAAGTTATTCATGATCGCAAGTCTGGAAATAAACCCGCACTCTTTGATTTGAGCAAGGATATCGGCGAGTCTAAAGATCTGGCGAACGAAAATGGTGAGGTGCTGGAAACAATGTTGAGAAAGCTTAATGCTTGGGAGAAGCAATTGGAGGAACCGCGATGGGGGCCTGGAGCTTCCAGAAAAAATTTAAAAAAGAAATAGGATGATGAAACTTCAAACACGTATTGGGACTTGGGCCCTTTTACCTTGGGTCGCTTTTGCTGAGACAGAGAAACCAAATATCGTTTTTATTATGGCCGAGCATGATCGTTGTTTTTCTTAGACTGTTGATTATAAGAGGATTGCGGGGTTTATAGAGATTTGTACGATTATTTTTTGTACGTTTTTTGTATTTAGGGCTTGTACTTTTAGGGTGTGCTGGTACTTTTCACGCATGGATACGGAACAATTAGCACTCCTATTGATTAAGCAAGACCCCCGCAACTTAACTGTTACAAGCGCATTAGAGTTAGCAGCTAAGATTATTAAGGAAAAAGGTTAGTCAGCCACTTATAAGGGATGTTAGGCGCATCCCTTAATTTTGACCCACCCATATAAAAGGTATAGCACTCTAAAGAATTTTATGAAGACCAGAATAGTCACTATAAGAAGGGTTTCTACAAAGAAGCAAGGTACTAGTGGATTAGGATTAGAGGCACAACAGATCGCTTTAGATTCTTATGTTGCTGCTAATGATTTAGAAGTAGTAGGGCAGTTTACGGAAGTTGGTAGCGGAAGAAAGAAAAACAGACCTGTCTTAGATGATGCTATTGAATTGTGTAAGAAGGAGAAGGCTATGCTGGTTGTTGCAAAGCTTGATAGATTGGGAAGGAGGGTATCTGTGATCTCTGCTTTATTAGAGTCAAACATAGACATAAAGTTTCTTGATTTCCCCGAATCAAACAGACTTATGCTTCATGTTTTAGCTAGTATTGCGGAGTATGAATCTTCACTTATATCCTCAAGAGTAAAAGCATCTATTGATGTTTATAAGAGTAATGGCGGTGAGTGGGGGAAGTATGGGAAGCACTTAGCACAGAAGAATAAGGAATCTGCTAAAGCTTTTGCAGAAACTATTGGCGTACAGATAAGAGAAGCTATTACACGAACAAGAAAGCCAACTTACTCAAGGATTGCTGATAAGCTCAATGCACAGGGTGTTAAAACTAGGTTGGGGAAGAAGTTTTATGCTGCATCAGTTAGAAACGCTATGAATCAACTAGAGCTTTCATTCTAATTCTTACCAGTACGTAAAAACCCCCCGCCTCCTTTCAGAAGCGGGGGATTCTTAAGCAAGGGATTATTCTAAAAATCTAAAGCTCTTATATAGCCTTATTACTCACTGGTTTATTCTTGTCGAGCCAAGCGTTATTTATTTTACGTTCTTCCTCATCAAGGTGCTTGAGACTATCTTTAACATGGTCCCATACGTTATAGTCACTCTTCGCTTTCATAGCTTTACGCCATTCGGGTTGTTTGCCTTTGATTTTACAAGTCTGGCTGGTATCATCAAGATTTACTAATGTTGGTGAGGGGGAGCTAGATCTTTTACCCTTTGTCTTTTTTTCCGATGCATGAGCTTTTAAGCAGTCGATAAAGTACTCTAAATCTTCTCCAGTTTCCTCTACTATTGCAATTACCTTATCAAGTGTCTCATCAAAGATTCGGTTATCTTCCTCCATTGCGTCCTTTACTTTACAAAACAAGTCAAATCTTTCCTTTTTATTAAGTTTACTAAGGTCAATGTTCATTACAGTTC
>JAKMGP010000209.1 GCA_022424905.1 Akkermansiaceae bacterium
ACGATTACTGATGTTAGTTTTGTCTTCATAGTGGTTTTTCTGATGTCTCGGGATTTTAAGATAGTCCCAGATTCAGGTGATATAACCGTTCGTTGGGGAAGAGTTGCGAATAAGTTGCAAATTTTTCACGAATTGTCATTGCCGGTTGGAGTGCATATCCCAAAGATCCTTGGATGCAGGAAGGTGTTCACAAGCCAAGTAAAGCCGAGGTCTTTCGGGCCCGTCTTACAAGCACCATCATATTATGGGCTCTTGTGACGGGTGTTTTTGTTTCTCAAAATGCGTGGGCTTTTTTTGGACTCGTTTCCTTTTTAACAGTAGCTGGTGCTTGGGAATTTCGGATTTTGTTTTCTAGGTTCCCTGGCGATGGTTGTCGGGTTGTCGGTTTATTAGTCGGGCTAGTAGTGGCTCTTTCCACCGGTGCCTTTCTTGTGACAGGGGATCAAGCGCATGATAGTTATTTTAGCGAATTAGCAGGACTAATTACGGTTACGGTCTTTTGCTTTTTTGTCAGATTTAAACATAGCATTGAGGGGCGTCAAAGTGTGGATGCGGTAGGCGATGGGTTGCTTGCATTTGTTTATGTGCCTATCCTTTTTGGATGTTTTGTTTATCGCCTCATCTTCCTGCCTGGGGGTGGAGGGGGGGGGGAAGTTCCCGGAGCTTGGTTGCTTTTGTTCATGATTGCGGCGGCCAAATTTACCGATATGGGTGCCTATATTACGGGGTCTTTGATCGGCAAAAATAAAATGGCTCCTCATCTAAGCCCTGCGAAAACCTGGGAAGGTTTTTGTGGTGCTCTTGGTTTTGCTCAACTAGCGGCATGGGGAGTATGGGTGTTGTCTGGTAATATCTTGTCCTGGATCCCACCCCTTCATGTAGGTATTCTAGCTCTACTCATTGGTTTGGTGGCTATTGCGGGTGATCTTGCTGAATCTATCTTGAAGCGATGCCTAGAGGCGAAAGATTCTGGGAGTTTAATGCCCGGGATCGGAGGGGTTCTCGATTTGATTGACAGCCTTTGTTTTGCTGCTCCCTTGACGTATTTTTATCTTCTTAAAACAGGTCTTATTTGATGGAAAAGCGTGTTTTAATTTTAGGTTCCACCGGGTCAATTGGAACAAGCGCCCTTATTGTGGCGCGGCAAATTCCCGATCGAATGAAGATTGTCGGGCTTGCGGCTGGAACACGTGTTGACGATCTTGAGGATCAGGCGAAGGAATTTGGAGTAAATCATCTCTGTTTGGCAGATGACTCGCGCTACAAAGAACTGCAGAAACCTGGACGACACATTTATTCCGGAGCGAATGGACTCGTAGAAATAGTGGAAGCAACTAAGCCCGATTTGGTATTAGTTGCAATTGTGGGCGTTGAGGGATTACCCCCCACATTAGCCGCCATCGAATTAGGTTGTGATGTCGCGGTTGCGAGCAAGGAGATTTTGGTGATGGCCGGGGAAGTTGTTATGAATGCCGCCCGGAGAAAAGGGGTCAATATTCTCCCCGTCGATAGTGAACACAATGCGATTTTTCAATGTCTCGAGGGTCATAAAGGGGGGGTAGATGAGGTCCGGCGCCTCATCGTTACTGCCTCAGGAGGACCGTTTCGGACATTGCCAGCTGAAGAACTTTCTGAGGTGAAGCTGGAGGATGCGCTCAAGCATCCGACTTGGGAGATGGGGCAAAAAATCACCATTGATTCGGCGACCCTTTTCAATAAAGGCCTTGAGATGATTGAAGCCCGCTGGCTTTTTGATATCCCAATGTCAAAGGTTGAGGTGGTGGTGCATCCCCAGAGTATCGTCCACTCAATGGTCGAGTTTATCGACGGGAGTGTGTTAGCCCAGCTCAGTACTACGGATATGTGTTTCCCGATTCAGTATGCCGTGGTCTGGCCTGAGCGTCTGAGAAATAAATTGAAACCCTTGGATTTCCCGACTCTCGCCAAGCTTGAGTTTGAAGCGCCTCGTGTAAACGACTTTCCGGCCCTCAATTTGGCACGTGAAGCCGGAGAGCGAGGCGGAACTCTACCTGCGGTTTTGAATGCCGCCAATGAGGTTGCTAACGAAGCATTTCGGCAGGGTAGCCTAACTTTCCCTGGAATTTGGCATGTCGTGGAAGAGACAATGAATCAAGTCGAGCACATTGATTCGCAGGAATTAGGGGTCGTTGTCAATGCCGACCTCGAGGCTCGTAAGGTAGCCCATGAAATCACCAGGCGCGTATGATGTCGTGGATCAACGCAGGACCTTGATAAACGAATCCGGTGTAGATCTGCACAAGTGACGCTCCAGCTGCTTTTTTGGCGAGGGCGTCGTCGGCTGAGAAGATTCCTCCGGCCCCTATGATTGGAACATCTTTGCCAAGTCCAGCACTGAAACGGGCGATCACCTCAGTTGAATGACTGGTCAATGGGGCTCCGGAAAGTCCGCCAGCCTCCCTGGCGTTTGGGTGATTTTCGACAGTCGCGCGATCTAGGGTGGTGTTAGTAGCGATGAGGAAATCGAGCCCACCATTACGGAAGATTTTCGACAGTCCGTCGATCTGTTTTTCATCGAGATCCGGCGCGACTTTAAGCGCGAAGGGGACGTAACGTCCCGTTTTTCTATGAAGACTTTGCTGTCGCTTTTTGAGTGTTTCAAGAAGCTTGCCTGCTGCCTCTTCTGATTGAAGATCACGCAGACCTGGCGTGTTAGGAGAAGAAAAGTTCGCTGTAATATAGTCTGCCCAAGGATAGGCTTTTTCGAAGGCGATCGCATAATCCTCGTTAGCCCGTTCGTTAGGAGTAATTTTGTTTTTTCCAATATTGATGCCGACGATCCCGTTGAAAGAAGAAGAGGAGCGTGCATTGGCAAGGCCTTGGTCAATACCGGGATTATTGAAACCCATGCGATTAATAAGCGCCTTGTGTTGAGGTAGTCGGAATAGCCGGGGAGCTTCGTTTCCCTCTTGAGGCTTCGGGGTGAGAGTGCCAACTTCAATATGCCCGAAGCCAAGAAGACCGAGGGCATCAATGGTGTTCGCTTCTTTATCGAGGCCAGCTGCGAGACCAACTGGATTCGGGAACGTTAAGCCAGCAAAAGAAATCGGCTTTGATTCTGGCTTAGCAGTTAAGGCCTGCAAAATTCCGAGATTTTTGCTCGCACGAAGCCCCGCCATCGAAAAGTGATGGGCGCGCTCAGCATCAAGACGGAAGAGGAGGGCACGTGCAGCAGGATAAAGAAGATTGAGCACAGGGAATTTGTGCCGGAGATTGGTGAGTTAGGCAAGTTTTGGAATTCTTTGAATCGTGGGGAGTCACCAAAATTGACATTTAATGGACCCGTTTCCGTAACCGGATTGGGCCTTTGAAGGTTGACGGATCGACAACTCCCCCCTTCTGGAGGATTTCAATTTTACCAGTTGCATAGAGCCGTCGAGCAGCTTGGCGCGTCCGCTCCATATGTTCTTGCCATTCTCCTTTTTTGAAGATCAATCGCGTGGCTTCGCTTGGGCAAATGGTCGCATTTACTGACTTGTGATCGAGGATCTCGAGGATTGCTCTTTCGATCTTAGAGTCGAGGTCGTTAGGCTTAGACCTCCGGCACTGATTGGAGCAGTAACGGATCTCATGCCAACAGTTTTTCCACTTCTTACGCCATTGGATCGTTCGACCGCAGGTTTGGCAGATTTTATTAGGAATCATCGCGACTTGCGTTTTTGAGGAAGAGGTTGATTGATCTATTATGAACGACGAACTCAGAAACAGAGTGATCCGAATGGCATGGGAGGACCGGACGACGTTTGATGAAATTCATAAAAAAACTGGTTTGGTTGAGGCTGCGGTAATTAAAGTGATGCGGAGAAACCTCAAGCCGAGCAGTTTTAGGATGTGGCGTAAGCGGGTGAGTGGTCGGATCACGAAACATGCGGGGAGGTTTCGTGAGAGCCGTCTCCAGATGAAAAGAGTTTCAGGGCGAGATCTTCTCAATCAGCAGGAAAGTGAATGAGGTCAAATTCTCCGGTTGATCTTTTGATCTCTGCAGCCACGAGTGACCCGACAACCGCACCTCGATGACAACTATCACCCCCGACCTTCGCATTAGCGATGACGGCTTCGGCGAAGTTTTCATGGTATTTCCAAGCAAGATAGAGTGAAGCGGGGAAGGACTGATCGATATAGCAAGCTGGACTTAATCGTTGTCCTATTATGACGCGATCGTCTTGGTTAACCCATTTTGTAGCCTTGCGAGTGGAGAACCAGTCACCGGCCTGTGTCATAAGGGCCTCCCGTAGCGAGGTGCCATTGGCAACAAATTGGAGGATGCGAACGAGGCAATCAGCTGCCCGCAGGACGTTGGAGTGACGATGTGTGAGTGTAATGTGGGCTTTGATGGTCTTACGATGGTCGCCCGCTGGTAACGCAGCCAAAAGCGATGGAACAGTGGCGAGGCCGCCAATATGCTCGTCGGGAATCCCGCATTTTAGGATGTTTTTCCCCTGAGCATAACGGGTAAAGAAAGCCCTATGGTATTCCTCAAGATAGGTGTCGTTATGCCAGTTTGGAGTGCGCATAAGTTCAATGTATTTTTTAATCCAGTCGACAGGATCATACCTCCCTTTGAGTGAAACTTCATGATGAAGAACTCGAGCAAGCTTGAAATTAATGGTATTCTCGCCTGCACGCAGATTTTGGTGATAGTGAATGCCACGCTGTCCCCAGAAGCGCGCCTGATCATGGAGAATTTCTCCTTTCTCGCTAAGTGGAGTATATTCGGAGCGCCACAAAATACTATCGGGATGATGAGTGCATGGTGGGAGGTAGCGATCGAGCTCTGGATAATCTTTGTCCATAGCACCCCGATCGTAGTACCAGTGAACTGGCATTGCGAAAGCATCGGCAATCAGAGAACCATGGTAAGCTGCTTGGTGGATAGTCACCTAAGATAATCGGTGATTACCGAGATTTGTCGCCACGTTTTTACACACCTTGAGCGCTTCGGTTTGTTCGTGTCATTTAAATTCAGCTGAACGATTAACTGATGATCTCAGTCATTTCATTGGTGCTGTCGACAAATTTCGATTCGGATACACCAAGACGATTCGCCATGGTGACAAAGAGATTTGAGAGTGGGACTTCTGGTCCAAAGCGATGATAGGCCCCATGTTTGAGCCCAAGTTTGTCACCACCAGCTAGGACTAGGGGGTAGTTAGTATTGTTGTGAGTAGTGCTATTGCTGCTTCCGTAAAGGACCATGGTTTGATCCAGAAGAGTGCCTTCATTTTCTGGGGTGTTTCGCAGGCGGTTGAGGAAATAAGTCAATTGTTCAGCACGAAAACGATCCCATTTCCCAAGAGCTTCGGCTCCGCTGCGCTTATTCCATCCATGAGCAAGGCTGTGCTGATTTTTCCCGAAACCGAGAAGAGATGGAAACTTTGTCGCGATTGAAGTCGCTCCGTTCATATTCCCCATTTGATAAGTGAGAAAGCGAGTCGAATCGGTTTGGATGGCAAGGAACATAAGGTCGAGCATCGTCTTAATCAATTCCCCGGGAGTCTTATCATCGGCGTCAAGATGCAAGCCGGAGAGGTCGACCTGCGGTTTCGGGATATCGAGCCATTTTTCTGATCGTTCGACCCTTTGTTCGATTTGGCGAACGGATTGAAGATACTCGTCAAACTTTTCTTGATCGTGTTTCCCGAGTTTCCGGCGAACCGACTTTGAATGCTCGAGAACAAGATCGAGCATATGATCGGAGTTTTCGATTTCTTGACGTTTCGAGCCGATGCTCTTCTCTTCCTTACCGAATAGTCGGTTGTATACGAGGCGGGGATGGTGAAGAGCTGGGACAGGTGATCCGTTACGGTTAAATGAAAGCGTGCTGGAGCGTGTCGCTTCGCCAACTCCGCCATCGACCGAAAGGCTGAGCGAACGGAAGCGGGTCTCATTGCCAAGTTTTGCGGCAAGTAGTTGATCGAGAGAAACAGAATTTTTGAGCTGTCCACCTTTGAGTTTGGCCGCAGTTAGGAAGATGTCGGCGGTGTCGTGTCCACCGATTTTGCGTCCATTTGGATGAGAGAGGCCACCAAGAATTGAGAGGTGTTTGCGGAGAGGTTCAAGGCATCTAAGGCTTTCATTAAATTGAAAATCGCGGCCCTCAGTATCGGGAAACCATCGCCATTTTGATTCAGGGTTCTTTTTCCCTTTGTTTTTCCTCGGCAGGCTTACGCCATAAGGAAAGTAGATTGCACAGAAGCGTTTTGGCTGCGGGGCTTTTTTAAGATCAGCTCCCATGCATTCGAGAAATGGCAGGGAAAGAGAGGCTCCAACGCCGCGCAAGAAGGTGCGGCGGGGAAGGTGCCAAGATTTGCAGTTCATAATTTACTTACTCTGGAATGTTTTACTGGTCACCACCAGATGAATTAAATCTTTGATTCGATAATCAGATTCAATGAACTTGGAGGTGAGGTTACTTACTGACTTTTCATCGATTAATTCGAGGCGACGTCCGAGGGCATAGGTGAGAAGTTTCGTGGTGAAAGCACGGGCGAACTGCTCGCGACGATCCTCGAGGAGATGTTTTTTGAGGCCTGCGAACCCCTCGACCTTCTTGCCGTTCGGGAGGGTTGCTTTGGAGAGAACGGGAAGCTTGATCATGCCTTTTCCTTTGACCTTTTTACGGAGGATCTTCTCTCGCCAGAGTCCGTCAGCACCAAAGTTTTCGAGGGAGATTCCCCAGGGATCGATATGGCGATGACACTCATTACAGGAGACCTGCTTGCGATGCTCAGCAAGTTGATCGTGAACCGAGAGAGAGGCAAAATCTGGATCAGTGGAATCGAGAGCTGGAACATCCGGCGGTGGTGGAGCCGGGGGGTCATCAAGGAGACGTTCGCGGATCCAAACTGCTCTTTTGACAGGGTGTGAATCTTCTCCAGAGGAATTGCCTAGAAGGACACTGCCGTGGGCGAGGATGCCTCCGCGATGGTGGCCGGGTTTTATGGAGACTCGTTCAAAGTGGCTGCCTTTGGGGCCCGTGAGGCCGTAGTGCTTGGCAAGTGGTTCATCCAACATGGTGAAATTGGAATCGAGGATATTGAGAGCGCTCAGATTTTTTCTAAATAGTTCACCAAAGAAGTGAATGGTTTCGCCTCGCATTGAAGCTTTGAGGGCTGAGTCGAATTTTGGATAAGAATTAGGGTCGATAGCGACACGCTGGAGAGCTCCCACATCGAGCCATTGTTCGGCGAACTGTTCTACAAATTGCCACGAACGTTCATCTGAAATCATCCGTGAAATCTCTTTTTCTAAAACGTCTGGTTTTCTCAGATCCCCTTTTTTGGCAAGATTGAAAAGGCGAGCATCGGGCATGGTGCTCCATAGAAAATAGGAGAGGCGGGAAGCCAGTTCCCAATCGCTAATGGAGCGTTTTGAAGATCCGGAAGGTTCTACGAGAAAAAGGAAGTCGGGTGAGATCAGAACCATCGCTAGCGTCTCGCGAATAGCTTCTTCAAAGGTTCCCATCTTTGGACGGGCTGATCTAAAGAATCGATGGTAAGGAGCGATTTCCTCGTCGCTGATAGGTCGACGAAAGGCCCTGCTCATGAAGTGACGGAGCACATCTATTGAGTAGGCTTCCTCATTTGAGCGCTCGTTGGACGAAAATAGGATTGCTTGATGGTGTTCTGGTGGCCAACTGTCTAAGATGGGTCCTGTGAATTCCATTGAAGCAACCTCAATTTGGGGATAAACTAGGGGGAGTTCGCGAGCGTTTCTTTTCTTTCCCTTACCCCGGGCCTTGATTGGCTTATCACGGCCTTCGGCATAAGCATTATCGAGCCATAGGAGGAGGCCAGGGAATTTGCTTTGAGTTTTACTGGGGAGGGGGAAGTTTTCAATTCGTGCCCGGAACTCAATGACCTGCCAATCTTCCGAGGTAATGTCGACCGATTTAATAAACCCGCGAGGGGCTTGGACATCAGCGCGGTAGCCTATAGCGGCGCGGAGTTGGGGGTAACCACGGCCCTCCGCAAATTCTGCCCTTACCTTAGCACGGATCAAAATCTCACCCTCTTCAGGGTAATCGATAAGTTTGGCGATAAATTGCTGATCTTTGTCGAGGATGTTGCTGCCCCGGTTTTTATCATTTACGCTCGTGGTGAATTCTTTATCAAAGAAATTTGGGCGTGAACCAGTAACGATCGCTTTAGCGAGTCCCTTGCGGGCTGATTCTAGATAATACTCCAGCTGGAGGTCCGACATTTTGAGGGTTTCCCCATTATTGCGAAAGCCATCTTCCGAAAGAGTTTCTGGTGGAAGATTCTTGGCATAATCCATCTCAATACCGAGGAGGTCTCGCATCGTATTCTGGTAATCGGTTTTGTTGAGGCGCCGTAAAATGACGCGACCGTCAGTGTTTGTTCTGGCTGCTACGAGGGCGTCAATTTCTTGTGTAATCCAGGAAGTGAGTATTTTGAGTTCCGCTGGGGACAGCGGGGCCTCTTTCTTTGGCGGCATTTCTGACCGATTAAGAGTGTCTCGGACATCATGCCAGGTTTCGGCGGCAACGCGGTCCTCGAGAAGATCTCGCGAAAGGATATCAAGGCGCAAATCGCCTTTTTGTTTTTTTTCGCCGTGGCATTTGAAGCAGTGCTCTTGAAGGATGGGTTTGACCTGTTCTCCAAAGTTAATCGTTACCAAGGCCGGGGAAGGCATTATGAACAGAAGAACAAATAGCAATTGGAAAGTCCGGAGTGTCATCAAGTGTCGCCTTTCTCATACCAATCGTTTTGTTCAGCTCTTTCAGGTCGATCTGCAAGGTGATTTTCAGGGCGGACAAATCTGAATAATGGCCCTGAAATGAAAAACGAGGGAAGCTTACTTCGTATTCCTTAAATGTTGCCAAAATCGGTCTTATTCGGTGGTGTCGTGGTTGGAATCGGAATCATTGTAATCTGGGCTCTAGGGGGGCGCAGGGGTGATGTGAGAGGGGGCGAATTTGAGGAGTTGCAGAGTCAAGCTTCAGCTGAGGGTTCAGCTCGCACAGGAAAGGATCGTCGTGCTGTCGAAAGGGCGTTGGGGACTGGAGTGGGGAAGAGAAAGATGAGTCGAAATGAGATTATGGAGGTAGGAAAGCAATTGCGTTGGGAGCTAAATCCATTGCGACGGCGAGCTGCCTTAGGGCGTCTCCTAGAGGGCATGAACGAGGGGAATGCAATGTTGGTTAGGGAGCAAATCGTACATTTTTCTGAGGAGAGCCCGGAATTTCAGGATTTTCATTTTGCTTGGGGGGCGATGTCAGGTGTGAATGCGGTTCAAATGGGGGCAGATACGAAGGAGAAAGATATGGCAGCGACAATGACTGGTTGGGCAAGCATAGATCCGGTGGGTGCGTTGTCTTGGTATGACACTTTAGAGGAGGACCGGAGGAAGTGTAGAGATGTCACGTTTGGAATGCTCAAGGGATTGGCGAGTTCTGATTTGGTGTTCGCGACGGATTTTGCATTGAGAAAGCTTGAGGCTGAAGATGAGCGCGCCGGCGAAATGTTGGGAGTGGTGAAAGAGAAAATGCTGGAAGTGGAAACC
This sequence comes from Akkermansiaceae bacterium, assembly GCA_022424905.1. Classification (GTDB taxonomy): domain Bacteria; phylum Verrucomicrobiota; class Verrucomicrobiia; order Verrucomicrobiales; family Akkermansiaceae; genus SW10. The sequence goes on from JAKMGP010000209.1 coordinate 9,565, forward strand.
TTGCCGAGAACGGCAGCATGGGCGCTTGAATTACCGGAGGGGAAGGTGAGGAACGAAACATTGATGGAAGTGACAGGAGAATTTGTGAAGCGGGAGCCAGAAGAGGCCGCTAATTGGGCGGCGACTTTGGAAGGAGAAGAGGGAGCGCGAGTTAAAAAGATCGTGGCAGCAAAGTGGGCCCGGGAGGATCCGATTGCCTGTCTAGAATGGGCCCAAAAGCTTCCGGATGGACCAGGAAAAAGCGCTAGTATCGGAGAAGTTGTTCTTGAATGGACAGGGCAAGACCCTGATGCGGTTTATGAGTTTTTAAATGGAATGTCCTACACAGATGAGAGGGATGCGGCAGTTGAGGCATTTTCAATGCGAATTTCTGGGGATGATCCGCATTCTGCGATTGCTTGGGCAGAAGAAATTCAGGAGAGCGAGGCACGACGGTCTGCAATCATTCGTGCAGGTAGGGCATTAATGAGGCAGAGCGCCGAAGAGGGACGTCAGTGGCTTCAGAATAGTGGATTGACCGACGAAGTTCAGAGGGAGATTGAAAAGTAGCTACATGGAATGGGCACTTAAGGAGGTTCGGAATGCCGAACGGAAAGATTCCCTTAGGTCTACTAACGGGGGGCATTTCTCAAGCTAGTTCTGCTGCGATAGAATCCACTAGGAGAGGGCCGTCGTTGATGAGTTGGAGATGGGTCTTTGTCTTTTCAACAAGATGTTTTATGGGATCTAGGTTGATGTTTGGTGAGAGGTATTTGAGTGGAAGTCCTTCTGTGGTGCGGAGTTGAAGAGCAATACGCTCAAGTCGCCAGGCCTCGTCATCTAGAATTTCGACTTTTTCTTGAGCGTGACCAATCGATGCAATTCGTTTGAGATAATCAGAGGTGTCACAGACATTCTGGTGTCGTGCGCGATTGAGAGTGGAGACAGCGGAGGGTCCTAGGCCGAGGTAGTCATTACCGATCCAGTATCCTTCGTTGTGGTGGGAGCGTCTTCCGGGAAGTGCGTAATTGGATGTTTCATAATGCTCGTATCCTGCGGAGGTTAGGATTTTCTCGCCCAAAGAGAACATTTCAGCATTAAGTTTTGAATCGTCTTGGAAAGTGCCTTTCTGAAATTTTTCGAAGAAAGCAGTATCTTCTTCATAGGTCAGATTATAGGCGGAAAGGTGGTCGGGTTGGAGAGCGAGAGCTTGGGTAAGAGTGTCTTCCCAATCGAGAAGTGATTGGCCTGGAACAGAGAAGATGAGATCAATGTTGACCTCGAGGTTGGATACTTCGCGCAGCAGGTGGACCGAGGAAATCGCCTGCATAGGTGAGTGCTCGCGACCAAGAGTTTCGAGCTGCTTGCCAAGAAAGGATTGAACCCCCAAGGAAACCCGAGTCACGCCGAGTTCCTCGTAAAGGCGAGCGGTTCGGGAAGTGAAAGTTGCTGGATTTGCTTCAAGCGTAACTTCCTCAACATCCGAGAAATCAAGAATTGTGCGGAGACCCGTGAAAAGTCGCCGGAGGTGAGTAGGCGAGAGCATGGAAGGTGTTCCTCCACCGAAGTAGATTGTTTTGAGAGATGGGATGTTTTTTTTGGCTACGAAGCGTGCTTCATCTAAAAGAGCTTCGACGAAGGCTCCAAGGTCAGTTTTGCCGGGGGTGTGCTTATAAAATGAGCAGTAAGGGCAGATGCGATGGCAAAAAGGGATGTGAAGGTAGAGATGCACTTGCGGAACATTGAACATTGAACATTGAACTCTCAACGCTGAACTGGGAGAAATGGGCGCGTCACAATGAAGGGGGATTTAAGTCGAAAGGTTTTGAAGGATGTGTCGCGTTCTTTTTACCTTAGCTTACGTTTCTTACCAAAAGAGTTTAGGGCACCAACGAGTGTTGGTTATTTGCTCGCTCGAGCGAGTGACACGATTGCGGATGCGGGCCAACTCGGAATTCGAGAGCGCCGTGATTTATTAGCGCGGTTTGTGGAATTTGTCACTGAAGGAAAAATATTCCAAATGCCCGAAGTTGACGGGCTCCCCAAGGGGGAAAAGGTGTTGATGTCGAGGTTGGGCGATTGTGTGGCAGCGCTAGAAAATCTTCCGAATTGGCAACAAGTTTCGGTTCGTAAAGTAGTCGGAATCATTACTGAGGGTCAATGTTGGGATCTGGATCGTTTTGCAGGCGAAGGGGTGGTAAGTCTAGACTCGGATGATGAGTTGAGGAGATACACCTATCAAGTAGCTGGGTGTGTTGGGGAGTTTTGGACCGAAATCGGAATTGGGGGGAGAGGGCGTTTTGCGCGGGCTTCGGATGACGAAATGATGAGGTGGGGGCAAGCGTATGGGCGTAGCTTACAGCTGATAAATATTTTGCGAGATGTGCCCGAGGATCAGAAGAATGGGAGATGTTATTTGCCAGGGGCTGAGACACGGGAGCAGTTGCTGCGGGAGCGACACCGGTGGATTAAGGAGGCCCACAAAGGGCTAGATCAGGCGGAGCGATACGCAAGATCGTTAAATGGGAAGCGAATGCGCTTCGGAACGGTGTTGCCGGCTATGATTGGGCGCAAAACTTTGAGCCGATTAGAAGTGGCGTCTTGGGATGACTGGCAGGCAAGGGTCAAGATTACTCGCAAAGAAGTTTATGTTCTGATGGCAAAAGCAGCAAAGTTTGCAGTTTCATAGCCATCGGGCTACCTTCCTAATCTCCTGATGAGCGGCATCAAGTTAAAGATAGCGAGCGTTAGACCATTCCATGAGCGACTGGCTTAACGGTTGATAGAACTTCTATTAACGTTAGGTATTAACGTCAGGTCGCTAAAAACCCTTGAGTTAATCTGCGAGATGTTCGCGTATGTATGGAGTGTAGAGCTCAGGTTCCAGGAGGAAGGAGTCGTGTCCTTTCGCGGAATGAACTGTGATATGAATGGTTTCCACTGAGGCTTCTTCTAGGTGCCTGACGACCTCGGCCTGTTCCTCAGGATAGAAACAGAAGTCTGAATCAATCGAGAAAATAAGGAATTTATGTCCGGCGGAATTGCAGCGGGTAAAGAGGTCTTTTGGAGAGGCCGCATCTCCCTCGAGAACAGCGTTGTAACGCGACCACATATCTATGATACGTAGATAGGTGTTGGCATCAAAGCGATCGGTAAATTTCTTTCCTTGGTGAAGCATATAGCTTTGGAAGGTATCGCGAACTTGATACCATGAAAGCATCTCTTCCTCGTGAAGAAGGTCGCGTCGTGCTCGTTTTTCGAAGGTATCTAAATGGACGAATGTTTTATGCGAAATCATGCGCGCAAGCGCTAGGCCAATCCGTGGATATTCAGATTCATAGTAATCACCGCCGTTAAAATGCTTATCATTCTCGATAGCGAGAATTTGTTCAAAAAGGATGAGTCGGTTGAGGACGGTAGTTTTAAATCCACTCGCGATCGCAATGACACGGTTAACCTTTTCAGGGTGACGTGTCGCAAAAGTGAGGGTGCAAAGACCACCGACCGATGGGCCAACGACCGAATGAAGTTTGTTAATCTTTAGATGATCTAAAAGCGGGATTTGAGCATCTACGAGATCAGCGACATTTAGGTGGGGAAAGGTTGATCCAAAGACTTTCCCTGTTTCGGAATTGATGCTTGATGGGCCTGTGGAGCCGTAGCACCCCCCCAAATAATTGGCACAGATTACGAAGAAGCGGTTCGTATCGATTGCTTTATCTGGGCCAACCATTGTGCTCCACCAACCATCGTGTAGATCCTCGGTCCAAAGGGTGCAGGCCTCTGGTGCTTCGGGATGATTGCCACTGACATGATGGGTTCCAGACAGGGCATGGAAAATGAGCACTGCATTGGAACGGTCCTCATTAAGGGTTCCCCAAGTTGCGTAAGCAAGTTGGGCCGAAGGAATGCGTCCGCCGTCACGAAGGGTGAGATCCCCAAGAGAAATGAGAGAGCTTTTGGTGTCGGGCACGCTGAAACAAAGACTGAAATGATGGATTTTAAAACCCTAAACCCCAAAATGAAGCAGGACTCTGTTGTCAAAAGTGCTTCTCTGGGGCTTTTGGGTTGCAAATAAGCTTATCGAAGAGGGAATTGGAGTGGGCTATTGAGAGGGCAAAGGAAATTCGCGGTTTGAGCTTGAGCGCGGGAATTAAGATCCACCGCATGAAAGATTTGGGGGCTATTCTACTTTAGGGTTTCAATTGGGAGGAAAGTCGATTTGCTTTGCGCATGATCGCTTTCAAAGAATGGAATGTCGTCTGCCAAGCCTTGGAGGACGGGCGCCAGTCACTGATCCTCCGGAAGGGTGGGATCCACGAGGGGCGAGAGGGTTTTTCTTTTGCGCACGATGAATTTGTGCTCTTTCCCACGCATTTTCATGCGCAGGGTGACTATGTGAAGATTCCTGGAGTTGTGGCGAACCCCGAATGGGAGATCGGTGATATGGTGGTGATAAAGTCAAAGGTGAAGGTGAAAAAAGCAGTGACCCTGACTGATTGGAACGAAGTCGCGTTACTTGCTGATCAACACATTTGGACTGAAGAAACGATCCGAGATCGATTTTTCTGGGAGGGGAAGGGAATGGCTACGGGAAGTATTCACGTCGCTTACGTGGAAATAGAAAATCTGAAAGATCCACTCCGGTTCGCCTATGCAAAAACCCACGGAGGATGCCGAAGTTGGGTCGAGATCGATGCTTAAAAACAATTTTTCGGTGAGAAAATAGTCTCCCGTCCCACCTGCTTTCTCTAATCGTCGACGTTGAATCCGGCTTCCTCAAGCGCGAGGGTCGCAGCTCCAACCATCCCAGCTTCATTGCCGAAGCGGGCGGGAAGAAGGCGAAGATTCTCTTTGAAGGCAGGGCTGAGTTGATCGCGTAAATGCTTTTCGAGAGGGTCGAAAAGAAAGCTCCCAGCTTTAGCAACGCCACCACCGATAATGATAGCCTCAGGATTGAGCAACCAACAGCAATTCATGAGAGAAGTAGAGAGCATTTTGGCGACTTCATCCCAAATACCCAGGGCGATTCCATCGCCTTGTTGTGCTAGAATAGAAAGCTGGGCTGGTTCGCACTCTGATTTATCACGAGTAATGCCAGCCTCAGAGTAAGCGGTATAGGCCAGATCGGTGATTTGCTGATTTCCAACATAGTCTTCAAGCGAACCACGGTTCCCATAGGCCCCGTCTGGACCTCTGAAATCGATAGAGGTTTGTCCAAGTTCGCCAGCTACAAAATTAGCACCCCGGACCATGCGCCCATCGACCACGATGCCGCCACCAACTCCTGTTCCGAGAGTGAGGGCAACAAGGTGGTCCATGCCCCGACCGGAGCCTCGTTTCCATTCGGCGTATGCCATGCAATTCGCATCGTTCTCAACCGTGACAGGAAGATTCGATAGCTGATTGAGCTCTCGCTTGAGATAGATTCGCTGCCAGCCTTTCACGTTGGTAAGGTTATGAACCATCCCCGTTGGAAAATCGACGAACCCGGGCATGCCGACGCCGATGGCTTCGATGCGAGGGTGCTTGGCCCGAAGATCTTTAATCGTCTCGTGAATACATTCGATCAGGGGAGGGGCGCTTTCGAAGTTCTGGGTTTCAATACGGGGGGCTTCTTCGATAAGATTACCACGATAGAGAACTCCGGTTTTCACCGAAGTTCCGCCGAAGTCAATACCGATGGCCAAAGGAAGATCGCTCATAAAGTTGGGGGAGGTTAAAAGAAGTAAGAGAACAAGGAACGCTCTTTCTCGTGAAATTCAGTGATTTAAGGTTCCGATGACTTGAATTCCCTTCATCGTCAAGTCTTGGTCGATGATGTCTATGTCGTTAATCCCTTTACCGATGAGCTCGGCATCTCCTCCGGTGGCAAAAATTTTAGGTTCACCACCAAGTTCAAGCCGGACTTCGTTTAAGATCTCTCGAATCAGGCCACGATAGCCAATGACGGCCCCAACCTGCATCGCTTCTTCGGTGCTACGCCCGATGGCGGAATTAGGCTCTTCAAGCTGGATAGCAGGGAGAAGCGCAGTTTTCTGGTGGAGATAATCTCGAAGTGAGGCGGTCCCGGGCGCAATCACCCCCCCAAGATAGGATCCTGCTTTAGAAAGGACATCGAATGTAACCGCAGTGCCAAAGTCGATTACAATTGCTGGGCCTTGGCAATCAAGGATCGCGGCAGTAGCGTTTGCGAGACGATCTGCGCCTATTTTCGACGGATTAGGATAATCAATCGTGATCGGCATCTTAGAATGATGCGAGATGTGATGGATCGGTTGATCCAAGGTCGACCTTATCAAATTTGAGGCATCAGGGACAACTGAGCATAGCGTCACTTTCTCAAAAGTCCGACCATGGAGGGTGTTTTGGACGGAAGTCCGGGAAAGATCTAAAGTTGGAATAACGCCGCGCCACTCAGAGAGCTCTCCGCCTAGGTCGAGTGCAAATTTGGTCAGGGTGTTGGAGTTGTCGATGAGGAGGTGCACGATAGAAAGAATGACGAAGTTTTGAGTGATGAACTGAGATACCGCTCAAGTTATCGGATCTCTAGTATTTCCACTTCGTAGCCATCGGGATCAGTGATGAATGCCATTTTCCGCTCACCTGTAGAGAACTTTTCGCGCCAACCGTCAGGCCAGATTTCGATTCCTTGACCCTCAAGCTTTGCGCAATATTCAATAATATCTGGAACACCAACGCAGGTGTGTATCAAGTCCTCGGGGACCGTAACCTGGTAATCAGACGAATAGGTAAGCTCGAGGAAATGTTCGTTGTCAGGAAGGTGCATGAAGGCGAGTTCATTGCCTTGGGGGGATTTTTTTTGTTGCCCAAGTTGGAAGCCAACTTTTTTGTAAAACTCGATGGATTCGGCTGGTTTAGAGACGCGAATGCGTGTGTGAAGGAACTTAATCATAGGGCGGAGTCTGGCGAGAAGTGAGTGCTGTGTGAAGTGTGTAGTTGCGGGAGAGCGGCGGAAGCGTTAGAGATCCTCCATCTTGAGATCGTTTAGTTGGACCCTTGCTCTTAGGTATTTGAATCCTTTGCGGACCTTTGTGTCTATAATCACCCTGATTTCCCTGCTTGGTGTGGCCTTTGGTGTTATGGTTTTGATTGTGGTTCTTTCAATTCACAATGGATTCGAAAGGAACTTAAAGGATACATTGTTGGGGCACTCTCCGCACATTTCAATTCAATCAAGCTACGGGACGATCTCGAATTGGGAGGAAATGGAAATCTCATTAGCGGAGCAGGATAAAGTCGAGTCGGCCTTCGCTTTAGTAGAAGGTTTTGTTCTTCTGGATTCACGTGCTTGGCAGCGACCTTCTTACTTCAGAGCATTCAATACGGAGAACGCGGGGCAGGTCAGAGCATTAGAGGAGATGCTCGATAAAGACAATTTTCCAGATAGCACGGTAGATTTCAATCCAGCTCAGGGCAACTCGGCTGGTCTTGCTCCGCCAGATCTAGAACAGAATCGTGGTGATATCAATGCTCCGCCTCTTGTTCCTGTTGACACTGCGGATTTACCGCCGGGTGATCATGATGAGCTTTATGGAAACCGTTACGTCGTTGTTTCTAGTCAACTCGCCAAGTCGATTGGGTTGAAGGTGGGTGATGACATCAGGATCATTGCAGCAAGTAATCTCGACGAGGTAATGGCTGTTTATGATGTTCCCAAGGAACGAGCTTGGCAGCTTTACCCAGATATCTTCGAAGACTTCGAAGGGAGGCTTAAAAGAATTTTTCAAATATCGGGCGGGGAGGAAAAGTCATTAAGCCTAGAGGTGACAAATGCTTACCAGATTTTTCAGCAACTGCTTCCAATTGTTGTTTCGACTCCCCAGGGTGATATGGAGACTGAAGGGCTAGAAATGCGTCCCGCGGAACGGGAAATTGTTAAGGCTATTTTGGATCGTCTCGACTTCGTGGATCGAAGAGAAGGAGGTTTTGATTATTTCAAGTCAGGAACTAGAAGTGAAATTTTAGAGAAACTCAAGGAACTCCGTGAACTTGATTTGGAGAGGGCCGATAACGAGGCTTTCCGAAAAATTGAAAAGTTTGTTGTCCCTAAAGAACTGAAAATCCAAGGAGTCTATTCGGATAGCGAGAGATCAAAAGGACCCGATCTTTTTATTCCGATCACGATTGGAATGGAGTTAAAAGGGCTTCGAGGAGAGGTTGAATCTATCGGTTTGCGAATCGAAGATCCCTACAAAGCCGAAGAATTTGCGGTCAATTTACAAAAAGAGTTGGGAGATGACTGGGTGGTTCGGAGTTGGATGAGGACTCACGCCGAGCGTTTTCAGTTGGTTAAAACCGAGAAGATCATGATGAGTTTTGCACTTTCATTCATCACTCTACTCTCGGCGTTTAGTATCATGGCGGTGATGTATACCGTAACAGTGCAGAAGCGGCAGGAAATCGGGGTCATGAAAGCGCTCGGCGCGCGCCCCTCTCAGATTGTCAGGGTCTTTGTTTATCAGGGACTAATTGTCGGAATTGGTGGGGCTATTTTCGGATTGGGATTAGGATTGTTGGCAATTCGTTACCGAGAAGGAATAATGGCCATTATTCGGGGGTTTGGCATTGACCCCTTTCCTCCTGAGTTCCACGGGATGAGCGAATTGCCGGCGGAAGTCATAGGGAGTCAAATGGGGGTGATTTGCGTGGTTGCAGTAATTTTATGTCTCTTTGCAGCTTTGATTCCGGCATTAATGGCTGCCTTCCGCGACCCTGCTAAATCACTTCGTAATCTCTAAGGTTCATGATTCTCTGGATTATTCAAGACGGACAAAAAAGGGGGCCTCTAGAGGATTACGAGGTCCGTGAAATGATTCGAGAAGGGAAAGTGGGCCGGGATACTAGAGTCTGGCACGAAGGTGCTGATGGCTGGCTTTCGGCTTGTGATTTAGGAGTTTTAGCCAGTGAGTTCAACCCTCCAAAAGGAGAGCAAGGAACCATTCAGGTTCGCTCTGCTCCCTTCCGAGCTTGGCCTAGACTTGGGGCGCGAGTGCTTGATTATTTAATTTATAGATCAATCTTACACTTCTTCTCGGTTGTATGCGGCGTCAACTTATGGAATAGAGTTGAGTCTTCGGGATGGGTGGTGATTGGAATCGTGTTGCCGGTCATTTTGATGGAAGCTGCAATGGTTGGATCGTTAGGCTTTACTCCGGGAAAGTGGTTTTTGGGATTGAGGGTGGAGACACTTGGGGGACAACGTCTTTCGACAGGTCAGGCTTTTGTTCGATCAATGAGAGTATGGGTTCTCGGGATGGGGATGTTTTTACCCCTCATGATGATAATCGGATGTTGCATGAGCTTGTGGTTTGGTAAGAAAAAAGGAGGGATGCTTTGGGATTTACAGAGTGGGTTTCAAGTGAAGGGTGAGCAGTTGACTCCAAAGCGAATCGGCTGGTTCTGGGTCATTTTAGTGGTCATTATTTCTATTAATGCTCTTCCATATCTCCCTGAAATCCTTGCGGGAGACGAACAGGCGCTGCAGGAGAAGTTACTCCAAAAAAAATAAAGATTTCTGAGGGGGAACTTGGAAGTGATTCTTGCCGTAAGAGGGGGAATTGGGTATCAGAGGGGGGTGCCTGGTATTGTTTATTTTGATCTGGAGACTCAACGGAGTTTCGGGGATGTGGGCGGCTCAGCTCACAAAGATAAAATGGGGATGTCGGTTGGTGTCACTTATTCCACTGAGACTGGACAGTATCATATATTTAATGAAGACAATGTAGCCGACTTGGTAGACCAGCTCATTAAAGCGGACCTTGTCGTTGGCTATAACCACGTCCAATTCGACTACCCGGTGTTACAAGCTTACACAATCTATGATTTGGCGAGCCAGACCGTGAATTGTGACATGATGCTGGATATTGAGGAGATTCTTGGCCACCGCCTCAAGCTTGATGCGGTAGCGCAAGCTTCCCTGAATGCCAGTAAAACAGCTGATGGACTCGATGCCCTGAAATGGTGGCAGTCGTTTAAAAAAACTGGTGATCCAGCGCATGTGTTAAACATCGCCGAATATTGTTGCTACGATGTCAAGGTGACGAAGGAGGTCCATGAATTTGGACTTGAGCACGGTATCGTGAAATACGCTGACCGTAATGGTAATGAGCAGGAGGTTGTTGCTTCTTGGAAAAAGTGATGAGACAAAAATGTCCTAGTTTGGCACTAGGATTTCGGAGCCACCAGCGAGGATTGTAGTCTTTGGCAGATTCCAACCATTCAAAGTATTTAGAAGCTTGGTATTGGTGTTATGTCTAGAAGCAAAAGCTTCAAAAGTGATAACATCGGTCAGAATGATAGATCGCGTAGTAGAGGAAATGTCGCGATCTTCGATTACGGGAGGTTGTGGAAGATTTTTTGGTAATGCAGGAGATTGTTTATGAATGGTCGGCTCCTCAGGATTAACAATACTCTCCGAGGTTCCAGCCTGAGTTGGTGACTCTAGGGCTGGTTGAATAACCTGTGTTTTTAAATCTTTCTCAGGCTCTGGCTTTTTGAGAGGGCGGGGATCGACAGCAGAATCACCAGAGATCCTGAGCTTCTTTCCTGGCGAGAGTAGGTGAATATTTACATTTGGATTGAGAGCACGCAATTCTGACAGATCCATTCTATGTCGTCGTGCAATTGAGTAAAACGTATCACCGTTAGCAATCACATAGTTCGAGCCTCTTGCCGATGAGGATGGGTTCTTAACAGAGGAGGGGGTTGGAATAGGAGTAGACAGCGGTTCTGAGATAATGATTTCTTCTCCAACCTTTAATTTCGCAGGATCAGTTATGTTGTTCCACTTAATGAGGCTCGAAACAGAAACACCATTACGTCGAGCGATTGAGTGAAGAGTTTCTCCCTGCCTGACGCTGTGCCTGCCAATGGTCGTGGAGCTGAGCTTACTCCTTAGCTCGTGCAATTCTTTTTGAATCTCGGCGAGTTGCCTTTCTTTGCTCGAGATTTGTGAATGAAGGGAAGCTTGAGTCTGACCAAATGAGGCTAGAGAGAGCGTTGCAATGAACCAAGATGTAAGGGTGAAGCTCGTCATGGCGAAGAACTGTCTAACGAAACCTAAAAAATTGGTCAAAGTTATTTTTAATATTTGTTAATAAGATTAACAATAGTTACAAAATATATTGTAGTTATTCCTAGTTGGAAAGTCATCCTTTTCTGAGTTTATTTGGATCTTTTCACTTTTCTTTCTAAGAGGCGTCGCGCCTTGCACGTTAGTGCTATATTAATCTCAGTAATGGCGGAAGAAAGTGAAGACCCTGTCACCACTCGCGAAAAGTTCGTGAGTGGTGCGCTTATTGAGTTTGAATCACCCCTAATAGGGTATGCGACCACCTTTCTTCACGATGTAGAACGGGCCCGAGATGTTGTCCAAGAAACCTTTATGCGACTCTATCAGCAGGATATTGAAAAGGTGAAAGGAGGTTTGAAAGCATGGTTATTTACGGTTTGTCGGAATCGAGCTCTTGATGTGATTCGCAAGGAGCGGCGCATGATGGGGCTAGAAGAAGAGCAAATAGCGCGGCTGCCGTCTGAGCGCAGAACTCCTTCTGAGCGAGCAGATCTTGAGGAACGCATCGGGCAAGTCCACGAAGCTCTGAATCGCCTCTCGGAAAATCAAAGAGAGATTATTCTCCTGAAATTTGAGCAAGGGCTATCTTATCAGGAGATGAGTCAGGTGACTGGCTTGAGCTCTAGCAATGTAGGCTTCCTGCTGCATACGGGACTCAAACGTCTCCGAGTCTTTTTACCTGATGATCTCGTCCAAAACCTAAGTCCCCAGATCGCCTGAAATATGAAAATGACTCCCGATGATCCTGCTTTAACAGCTTTCGTTTTAGGCGAATTGAGTGACGACGAAGTGGCTGTTACCAATCGCGCAATTAAGCACGACAAAAATCTTCTTGAGGAAAAAGAAGCACTTACTGCTCTTACTGGACTGCTATCTGATCTTCTTGGGGCTGGATCGTATACGCTCGGAGAGGAGCGTGTTGCCGAAATCCACAAAGCGGGACAGTTGCCGGATTCAAATGTTCTTGTTCTGGAAAATCAAAAACAATCTCGCCGGCAGTCTTTTCTTGCAATGGGTGGTGTGGCCGCGGTGGTTCTAGGCGGTTTTGTGGCTTTGTCTCAATTTGACGTTGGGCAACCCAATGGCGTAGGTGATGGTCGTGGTAGTAATGGTGCCGAAAAAGCAACTCCCGCAGGAAGATCCGAAAATCTTCCTGGTGAAGTGGAGATACTATCAACTAACGGAATAGGCATTCCTCTGGGTGTCTTGAAAGCGGATCCGTCTTTTGTCGAAAGGGCACTGCTTACAGATGGTAAATTGCCTGAACGTGAAAAGTTTAAGATCGCTGAGTGGGTGAATCTTGGTGTCGTCGAATTTGAGCCACTTGTAGCAATGAAAGGAGTAGAGGCCTACAGTGAAAGTGGTGCTTGTCCGTGGGATTCGACAAAGTCTCTCTGGATGGCCAGTTTCCGATCGGTAGATGGGCGTATGATTTCACCCGCTGCTAAAGTAGTTTTTGACCCAGAATTCGTGGTGAGCGCACACTTAGTCGGTGGTGGCGGAACCCAAAAAGTTGATACCTTGAAATCAAGAGGTTTCAATTCATCCCAGATTTTTCTATATGAATTAGACACTAATAAAAAAGGGGGGCAGGTAGGTGGACTTTCAATCACGACCGACCAGGGTGAAAGTGGATACGCCCCAATTCACAGCCCGCGACAGACCGAGGAAGGTCCATCAGTAGGTTTTAGGGCTGCGGTTGTTCTTGGCGGTTTTGCGAAATGGGCCGCGTCTGATTTAAGGGACAAGCAGACCCTAGTTGCGCTTGCGCGCGAAGCAAGAGGCCTGATCTCGCATGAAGAGGTGACCGATGTGTCTTGTCGCTACGCCCTTGATGTCATTCTCCAATCAGAAGAAACAATAAATCGCTAAACGACGGTAAGCTACATCATCCCAAGCTTCATCTTACCTTCCTCCGAAATCATGTCCTGATTCCAGGGAGGGTCCCAGACAAGCTCGACACGCGCATCGTTTATCTCGCTCAGCGACATGATCCGGGCTTGGGCATCGGCAGCAATAACTGGGCCCATTCCACAACCGGGAGCAGTCAGAGTCATTTTGACATCCACGTCAGTTCCAGAATCTACTTCGGAGAGAGTGCAATCGTAAACCAAACCAAGATTTACGATGTCGACTGGTATTTCAGGATCGAATACCTGTTTCATCTGGTGCCAAACCTGTTCTTCGAGGGTCGCATCGGCTAGGCGATCGGCCTCCGCTTGCTTTTCCTGTTTCTCGTCAGGATCTACTCCAAGAGCATCAGCATCACTCGAAGAAATCCGAGCTAAACCTGCCGAAGTTGCTACGGTGTAAGTGCCACCCAAAGTTTGGGTAATGACTACTGGAGTTCCGGTTGGGAGAGTAATGGTGTCTCCGGACGGGATCTGAATCGCGTCCACTTCGCGGGTAAGGCTGACTTCTTCGTGCATGATAGTATGTGAAGGAGGATCGTTGAACACGCCGCCGGTGCAATGGTTTATTTCACCTTTTGCGGTTTGATCTTCTTGAGGGCTCTTGTTGAACGGGTCGACTGGCCAATCTTATCGACAGGATGGGTGTAGAGATATCTCCAAACCGGATCATGCCTGAGATTTCCGTCCTTACCTCTATACGATCGGCTCCCTGGGGTCACTGAACTGTGGGCGCGATTAGCATCGTTTTTCACATCGAAATTAGTGATAAGGCGGCGGGTGTTCGCGTAAGGTGGCTTGCTTTCATCGACGTCAATGATTGGCCCGAATTGGTGGAGTCCAAGCATTTCCCAGGAGCGCTGGTAGTGGAATTCCACCCAACCCATATCTTGCGTATGACTGAATCCAAAAAAACGGTTATTTGGAGTTTTTGAAGGAAGGGCTTGCCATGTTTGGTATTGGTCTCGAGGTCCACAAAGCGCGACAACCCGGGCTACTTTTGTGTGTTTAGCAAGACGGGATGCGGTCGTCGAGCCGTGGGATGCCCCAGTTAAAATGACTCTCTCCCAAATAATATCGTCTTTGTTTGGCGTCAGGAACTGCCCCCACCTTCCTTCAGGGTTCACTTTCTCAAGGTATTTTATAAATCTCAAAGCACGCCCCTTGATGCTGTCTCTGACCATGATATCAGCCTCTTCGCTATGATCTTCACCGGTTGCAGCTTCAAGCCTCATGTCGCCTCGGCAATCTTCTGAAACCGGTCGCTGTTGACAACACTTTGAAAACCATTGTCGAGCGTAGTGAACCTGAATTGCGTGAATACCATAAGAGTTCAAGCGGTCAAAAAGAGATTGGTTCGGAGCCATGAGCCAGATCGCAAGACGCCCCCTTGAGGTGACACGAGTATCAACGCTAGCATGCTGAAAATCTTGTGGTTTTCCAGAGCTACTTTTAAGAACGAAACCAATTTCGGGGTAAGACTTTGCCCCCGGGTCAATCTTGCTTGCGCGGGCTTGGATCTTGTAGTGTTCTCCTTCAGCCAATCCAAAAAGCGATAGCAGGAGAAAGAAAAAAACGCGTTTAATCATAAGATAAAAAATCCGCGAGTGATTTGGCTTCAACAAGGGTAAGGACGAAGATCCGGAAACATAGAATGCGCAGAATACCGCTATTCTTATCGGGTTGAACTCTCGGCGTTTGTCTTGTTCTTCTTCTTTTTGACCTCCTTAAGACCAAACTGGTAGACCGTGACTTGATTGTAAGTCTCGCCGGGGCGGAGAACGGGTGAAGGAAATTCCTTCTGATTTGGCGAATCAGGAAAGGTTTGTGACTCGAGGCAAAACGCCGAGCGATGGGCATAGTTTTTCCCACTTTTCCCTTTCAAGTCGTCCAGAAAATTCCCGGTGTAAAATTGAATGCCCGGCTCGGTGGTCCTAACGGTAAGGACCCTGCCGCTGGTTGGTTCCGTAACAATGGCGGCAGTGATTAATTTCCCATCGTCTTTTTTCTTAAGGACGAAATTGTGGTCGTAGCCTTTTCCGTTTTTAAGCTGCTCATTTTCCTCATTGATTCGTTTACCGATCCTTACGGGTTTTCTGAAGTCAAATGGAGTTCCATCAACAGGAGCGATGCCGGTCGGAATGGAAGTCGCATCGATAGGGGTGTAGTGTTCAGCGTTGATTTTGATTCGATGCTGGAGGTTGCTTTCGCTGCCTTCTCCAGCGAGATTGAAGTAACTGTGATTCGTAAGGTTTAGAATAGTCGGCTTGTCGGTAGTGGACTTATAACGAATGCGGAGAGCATTATCTTGAGTCCAAGTGTAAGTGACTGAATTACTTAAGTTGCCTGGATATCCTTCTTCGCCGTCGGGGCTAGTGTAAGTCAGAACTAAACTCGGGCTATCGCCCATATTTCCAATTCTCGCCTTCCAGACCTTCTTATCAAAACCTTTGAGTCCCCCGTGAAGGTGGTTTGGGCCATTGTTAGCAGCTACCGAGTAATCTTTACCATCAAGAGAGAATTTACCATTTGCGATCCGGTTGGCATATCGCCCGGTGATACAACCGAAGTAAGGGCTCTTTTCGACATATTCCCCGACTGAATCAAAACCGAGAACGACGTCACCTATCTTACCATCTTTGTCGGGAACAAAAATAGATGTTACCGTGCCACCATAGTTAGTGATGGAAACTTTCGCTCCTGATTCATTGGAGAGGGTATACAGCTCAACGGGTTTCCCGTCGATCTCACCAAATGGTTCTGAGGTGACAGAGAATTTCGCTGCTGAGGTAACAAGAGGTAGGAATGCGCAGAGGCTGAGGGTCTTTTT
>JAKMGP010000320.1 GCA_022424905.1 Akkermansiaceae bacterium
GGCCCCCATGAACCGATGTAGTCGATTAAAGAATTCCCATCAACATCTTCAATGCGAGCCCCTTTGGCACGCCGCACAAAAAAGGGATCGCCGTCCACATTCCGAAAAGCCCTCACCGGCGAATTTACCCCACCGGGAATCACAGTCTTAGCCTTGGCGAAAAGCTTCTGAGAAAGTGTCTCGTTCATGGAGAGAAGTTGGCGCAAGACCCGCCCGAAAAAAAGCCCCGAAATTAAAAGAGCTCATCGCCCTCTCTTGAAGCGGCAAAGATGCTATTTCAATTGTAATTTGAGCCGGTAAAAGCCCCGATCGCTTGTAATAGGGTCATTTGTTCGGAAGGTCACACGGCTGGTCTCACCTTCCCCGAAAACCTCTGAAACTTTCGTGACTTGTGAATCACTCCACGCTTCGACATCAGCTGAAGATTGAACGAGGATGCGGGCGCGATCGGCATTGATCTGACGATCAAAAGATACTTCGGCAAAAAACTCACCACCTGATTCGATCACAGAAACCTCGGGAAGACTTCGCAAAGCATAGAGATCTAAATCGCCGGTGAACGGAAGCCCGTCATCGACAGCAGGAGCACCATTCTCTCCCACACTCGGTCGCCAGTCACCAGCCATTTCACCGAATCCATCGACCCAGACCAAACTCGCCCCACTCCCGTCTGCCGACTCCGGCCAAGGCAATCGATCATCATAGCTGACTTCGCGCACCAGAGTTCCCGCACCAAAAGATAGCTTAACACGCTCTCCTCCATTCGAGAGACGATTCGAAAACTCGCCCAAGACAAAATCAGGGGTATTTGCAAATCCGTGACGTAAGTTAAAGGCTTCCACGTTTGCCACCACCAAAAGGCGCTCCCCTGCCGCAATCGTTGATTTGCTTCCATTTACAAAGTCGAATTCAATCCCCTTGGTGAAACGCAAGTTGCTGAGATCAAGTCCTCCTGCACCAATATTCATGATCTCAATCCATTCGAAATCACCTTCCTTTAGCGAAGGGATCGCGGCTAATTCGGAAGCAGATGGTGGCAGCGGATGATACATGATTTTACTGATAACCATACCATCTAGAAAAGACTGGATAGAGGGGGTGCCAACCATAAATTCGAAAGGTTCCGACCAATTACTCCAGCGACCGGTCGTGTCTTCATGTCGGACCCGAGCTCGGTAAGTCAGACCAACGCGCGCGACTGATGGCACACCAACTTCGGCCTTGAAGGTGGTGAGCTCGCCGGATTCCCAGGTCGTTGTCCATTCAAATGAGGGGTTTTCACCAGGAGGAAGAAGCACTTCCTGAGCATCAAGCGACATTTCAAATCCCATGTCATTACTTCCTAGAGAGGTATTGTGAACTTCAATTGCAATGACGTTCTCTCCCTCGACGAAGAGATCGGGATTCACTTCAAATTCATCAAAATCAGATTCGTTCCCCGAAGAATCTGAGAGCACATCGTGACCCACTACGGTATCCGGATCGAAGCCATCGCGAAATGCTTCCTGACCATTGACATAGACCACTGCACCATCATCGACGAGCAACTTGAAAAGAAAGCCCTCAATCAAATTTAAATCATTTACATTAACCGTAGTCCGAAAGTAAGCGGTCGGGATTCGCAAGGTCGTGGTGGTGGCCATGTTGATCCCATTCACACGACCAAACCCAAGCGGAGCAGCTCCAGTCTTCCAACCGCTGTCATCAAAGCCCACTTCACGCCAAGCCACGCCTTCATCAATATTGTTATCCTGATAACTCCAAATACGACCCGGGGCCATGATCTCGCGCACTCCTCCACCGAGGCTTGTGACCTCAGCGAGACGCCATTCCATGGACTGAAAAGTATTGGCTCCCTGTGGATCTGAAAAATCACTACTCTTAAAAGAAAGGCCATCTTGTGGAAACCCCGCATCACCCGAGTAGGTGATCTCGGGCTTAGCCGGCAAACTAGCATCAGCAACAAGAGCATCAAGATAGGCATCCCGCCCAAAATCTCCCGATGCCCCGTTGTCCTGAGAAATAGACGGCATGGTATTATTCCCACCTGTCCAAATCTCCCCTGAACCATCCCGATCGCGTCCAATGAAAGCAAACTTCTTCATATCAGCCACGCGAGGTTCAATCGGCGGATAATTCTGAGAACCGTTTGGCGAGCCCAACCACCGAGCTCGGTCAGCCGGAACCAATTGGTCAATCTTGGCCGCCAACGGATCAATCATGAGTGAGATCTGCTCCTCAGTCCACACGAGATCACGCATCTCCCGTACCGTATTGAAATATTCTAGCCCAAAGTCGCCTCGTGGCACGGGGTTGGTCTGATTAGAACCAAAAATGGCTTGTTTGGGGAAGTCCATACCATCGTTCCAATTTGGCCCCCAACTGGTGTCAGAATCCCAAGGAAGCACATTTAGACGACCTCGTGGATTAGTCGCAGACGGCTCAAAATAGTAAGCCCGATTTTTTAAATGCTCCCCGCGATTTGGTCTCACATCGTAGTGCCGAATCATATCAACCACCGCATGATAACGATTCCAGCTATCCCAATTCACCTGCTCACGGAGCCAGTTATCATCGCGCGCTGGAGTGAGCTGATTGATGATCGTGGAAAAATCAGAGGCGTTGGCAACTGATTCAGCACCTTGATACCGCTGCACATCCTTCCCGTTGGTTCGCCCACTGATTAACTTGTAAAGATTCCCCTTTTCCATGTCGTGAGAATCAAGAAAGCGCGAATCATATTCCTCCATCGCGAGCAACATACCGTAATAATCACCAACATGTTGGGTGGTGTATTCCTCCGCGCCTTGCACAATTCTAAAATGTCCCCAATGCGTGTAGGGCGCCGGTGTTCCAGTTAGGTTCCAAATCAAGTGATTCGTTGCCTGGAACAATCCCCAAGTGTAATAATTGGAGCGCGAACTGAGCATCTTGTGGGTTGAGAGAAATTTCCAAGGTTCGTCATATTTATCGCCATTCATATCACGGAAAGTGGGATAGTTTCCTCGGTTAAAACGGAACTTAAGGCTCCGCTTTCCGCTCCCGCTGTAACGAGCATTTCGCTGACGAAGTCGATATTTCATGTTATCGAACACCTTACCCTCGTAGACAAAAGTACAATTCCAATTGTATTCACTCCGGGCGTCGTAATTATCCCGGCTGATTTGGTCCGATCCATTGTAACCCACCGCTTGGCTAAAATTCGCAGCTGTAGTTAAGACGTGATACACCGGAACTGACTGAACTTCGCTTGCAGAAAAAGTTCCGACGTTCGTCCGGTAATCTGGGATTCCGTCATACTGGAAATACGCAAAGTTCAAACGCTCGTCATCTGCATAGGGAACCCTTACCGTTTCCCCTCCCGAATCTTCTACCGTGATGCGATAGCGCACCAAGGTCCGGTTCGCCCGCGATTCTAAAATCGCCGAATACACCCCATCACCAGCCACTTCGTCAGCACCAATTCCATCATCGGTCATGAGCTGTGAATCCCAATTCTGCTCGTAAGCAGGATTCTTTGCACGAGGTGCTGTTGGGTTAGAAAGGAGCGCCCGAGTTGTTTTAGCTAGAAATGCGGGCACATAAGCTCCTGGAGCAACGGCCTGGACTTCGAGTCTCACTGAAGCCACACCATCGGGGTCCGTCACTTTCGCCGTGATCACGGTTGAATCGCCAACTGCCGGTTGCTTAGGAGAATGGCTAACCTGCCGAATCGAGGGAGGAGCCACTTCTGAAAAAACCGTGTTCACCAAACCCGCTGAAGGTTCTGGGTCAGCTTCGGTGTCTGGCTCCGGACGAAGCAGCTCAATGTTCAAACCGAAATCATTACTTCCAAGCGAGGTATTGAAGGCATGAATCGCGATCACATTGGTTCCCTCCTTCAGCCCAGCCGCACCCCCAGTAATCGATGTTTCCTGCCAATTATTTTCATCACCCGAACCTCCTGATTCATCATCGTAAGTCAAGGGGCCAGCCGCCATATTCTCCGTCCGAAAAACCTCCAATCCGTTGATGTAAACGACCATACCGTCATCGAGAAGATATCGCAGGAGAATCTCTTGGGGCACCTCCCCATCCACAATTTCAAATTCATTCCGGAAAAAACAGCTTGTGTAATTTCCAACCATTCCAGTGATCGGCGGATTAAAGCTCTGCGTCCCAACTCTACCAAAGCCAATCGGAAGCGTTTGTGTCACCCAAGTTCCGTCTTCCACAAAGCTCGCTTCGGTCCACGCATTGATGGGCGACGAAGCTTCACTAGTTCCGGCTCTCCAACGCCACCCCGAACCATTCTCGGGGAGATAGATCAACTTAGGCAAGACCACGATCCGAGAACTACGCCATGATCCACCTAGGTCATTATCTAAACCTGGATGAATTAATTCCATCGAGGATCCAGTGCCACCTGCTGCCGTCGGCCACGGAAAATTATCCTGATAGTTAACCTCATCGGCCACCGAACCATCTGCTCTTCGCAGCTCGATCCGCTCCCCTTCCCCCGATAACCCACCATCAAACGGCCCTAGCGCTCCTAAGCCATAGCGATCGAGCAAGGCAGCCGGATTCTTTGCCACTACAACATATCCACCTACTCCAATTTGCGTCCCCACCGGAAAGGTATAATCAAATCCATCGTTAAAAAACCACCCACTTAGATCAACAGGAGTGTCCCCCGAATTGTAGAGCTCCACAAATTCATCCTGCGCATCATTGGGGCGACTATTGTAGTGGATTTCGTTAATAACGATCTCCGCTTGCGTCGCTCCGACAAATGCGACACCAACCATGAAGCTTCCCAATATGTTCATGGGTTAAAAATTGCCCGCTCTTCCCCTTAAAGCAAGCCCACACACCAAAACACAAGTCACTTTCACAGCAGCGCATTAGAGAAATGTTTCCCCTAACGCGCCAAGTCCAAATGAGAGGCGGAGATCATTGTTTTAACAATTCTGCGGTCCGCTTAAGAACAAGCTTTTCCCTCATGATGAACGTGTGGTCAGCGTCCACCACTTCGAGCCGCTTGATACCTTCAACTTGCCCACCCTCGACAGTCACGATTCCATCGTGCTCCCCTTCAAGGAGGAAGTCGAAAATCGGCATCATATTTCTGCGGCCCATAATGACCGAAACATCATTGCTTCCATCAAAAGGGGGGACCTCGAAGGGCAAGCGATTTGTCGACAGGCTCATCCCACCCGGCCCCAGCAATAAGCGCCCAAGCGGAGAATCTTTTAACCAATCAATGATCTCGCTTCCCTGATTTGGCGGAGCCAGCATGACCGCATTGCCCGTGATCAGCTCAGGATGGCACTTCGCCAAACAGCGCAGAACAATTCCCCCCATCGAATGGGTCACAAAGTGTGTCCGCTTAGAAGATGGAACAATCTCTCGAGCAACATGATCAACAATTTCATCTAACGATTGCCGAAAAGATGGATAAGGAAGATTCAGAGTCTCGAAACCACAATGATGTAAATAACGCGCAGGCTCTTCCATTGCCCAGACACTCCGCCAAAGACCGTGGAGCAGAACCACCCGTTCACCATCATTCGCTCGCACACGGGGGCGATGCCACGGCATTGGCGGAATGATCATCTTCAATCGGTTCATAAGCTCTGATTTAATCACAAATTACACCACCTTAGAAATCGATATACTTTGCCGTAAAAATTGACTGACTCGATAATAAAACCTTAGAGAAACGATTTATCTCACCTTCTTCTTGTCGCTTTATGACAGAATTGTTTGACTACTTTGCCCGCGAGGGCGAACTTGTTTGTGCACACACATACGCAACCAATATATAAAACCCGCTTCTGTGAAGGAGCGGGTTTTTTCATGAACGAGACTTCTTCCGCTCGTTCTAGCGACCATTAATCGCGGCGATCGCGCGTTCCACTAACGCTTTTAGTTCACTATCAGATGAGCTTTGGTGTTTAGCGAGCGGTTGGAGTGCTCTTTCAGTGCCGATGCTAGCAAGGACAGAGGCTGCAGCCTTTGTGAGTCGAATAGAGGGACCATCTAAGTGGAAGATCATTCTCTTCTCAGCCGAAACCCCTAGTGCAATATATTGGCCCTTCCAAACTTCCGGCTTATTGCTCCAGAGAGTGTCGATCAACAGCGGGGCCTTTTCCCCATTCGCCTTAACGAGAAAATCGATAAACGAGGCCGGCACGCTGGACTCCAACCTTATCATTTGCTCAACCTTTTCGCTAACAACATCCACCGCTACCGAGTTATCGGTAGCCCAAATTAAGAGAGCCCGTCCTAGGTCAGAAAGAAGCTGCGCGTCAGTCTCGTTCCGAATCAAACGAATAAACTCTGCGATAATCTCTTCGCCATAGCGGAGCTCAACATTTGGCGGAATCCCCGCTAACTCTCTGACAGCGTCTTTTCTTCTCGATGGATCAAGTGCCCTAAGTTCATTGAGATTTTCTTTGCAAAATGATGGGTTTTTTGGGTTAGAAAGCTTGTCCCTAAGATCTTCAGTCACCTTTGAAGCATGCAGGGCCGAAAGCTCTAATTCGATAAGGCGTAAATTGGGATAACTGTCCACACGCCCCAATCTAGGATCACAAATCTCGACCACCGAATCAAGATCGATCGGAAATCCAGAAATCACGATCAAGCTACCCTTATCGCCATTGCGGGAATAACGGCTGATCGCTTCCGTAGGCGGGATTTTGAGTTCTACCTTTAAATATTTCTCGATGTTGTGGAACTGACTGCTGGAAAGCTCCCTGACAAAAATTCCAACAAGGTATTGCGAGGCTAAGCCACCAAAGCGATCCTTAAGATCGCCTAATTTGCGATCAATCGCATGATAGCCTGCCTCTTCGCGGATCCGGGCAATTGGGTCAGGTCGTGAATCCTCCAAGCCCGGCTCCGGAGCCGAATCCATGACAGCTTTAGGTGTCAAATGGACAGGACGAATTAGAATGAGAGCAAAAAGTGCACCTCCGAAAGTGAGCAGCAGCAGAAATGCCCTTCCCCTCCAATTCTTGGCGCCAAAAAGCATCAAGCCGCCAGCAACTAGACAAACAAAGCCCCCAAGGGTGTATCGAGCATCCTTCTCCATATCCTGAAAAATTCCTCCATCCGTGGTCCCCACAGCAAAAATGAAGGCGTAGAGAAGCAGGAAACTAATTCCGGCGCCTACCGCGATATTTTGTCCGGCGCCAGCCGGCATGATGGCATCCACCCTAGGCTGACCTCCCCCGACCATCGATTTTTCTTTCCGATTCGATTCCGAGGTTGACTGATCACGCCCCAATCGACTCAAAAAATCATCATCTCGTTTTATATTCTCTCCGGGATAAACCTTGGATCGCTCCGCAAAAATCGATTCCTCCTTCACCAAAAAGCGATGATCACAGGAACCACACTCAACCGTCTTGCCAACAAGATCATCGTTCACTGTGAACCTCTTGGAGCATTTGGGGCATTCAATTTGCAGATTCATGAAAGAGGTAGCTTATTTGCTATTTAGGCATACTATTCGCCCTTTTGTCCACGCTGACAATCAATCCGTTCAAAATTCGAAAAAATCAATTCTCGGACGGATGCTTAATCTTGGCGATTTCTGCCATGATACGATCTGAAATTGCCTGATACGCCTCGCGCCCTTTGGCTTTCTTCTCCTCAGGAGTTAAGGTGATCGGATCTCCCACAACGATCGTTACTGGGTGAAATCGCAGACGCCCGCTTCCTCGCGGCAAAGCCTCAAAAGCCCCAAAAATCCGAACCGGCTGGATGATCGCTCGGCTTTTGGCCGCGATTAAACCGACACCAGCTTCCCCTGGCTGCAATTTACCATCCAAGGTGCGTGATCCTTCGGGAAAAACGACTACCTGTTCACCGCTCTTGAGGATTTTGATAATTTTTTTAAGGCTGCTCATATCCGGAGCGTCCTGGTCAATCGGAATGGCATTCCAGCGTGAGTAAAGCCATTTCGTCACCCCCCTAAAGAGGGTCTTGCGAGCCAAATAATAAACTGAATCATTGTAAGCGATCCCAACTAACGGCGGATCCAAAAAACTCTCGTGGTTTGAAGCAATCAAGACTGACCCATCCGTAATCAACTTATCACGACCTACGACCTGGTATCGAAAAAATGCCTTCGCCGCTGCACGGAAAATGGTGTGTCCAAACCAATAAGTCGTCTTCATATTTTAGTCTTTCCAGCCAAGTTTAATGAGTGCTTCACGAGCTGCATCAACCGTCTCGTCAATCGTAAGGTCTGAAGAATCAATCACGATGGAACCATCCGCAACCTTAAGTGGGGACGCCTTACGATTGCTATCTTGAGCATCCCGCTTCGCGACTTCATCGGACTCTCCTTCCTTCGCGCGCCGCGCTGCCCTGACCTCTTCGGACGCACTAACATACAGTTTAAAAGGAGTATCCGGAAAGACCACCGAACCAATGTCCCGGCCCTCCATCACCACATCATATTCCTCAAGATAGTCGCGCTGCATAGCCACCAAACTTTCGCGCACTTCGAGAATTGATGCCACCTTGGAGACATGTTCATTAACTCCGGCACTACGAATTTCGGTCGTAAGTAGACGATCATTGATGGCGATGGTGGAGAGATTATTTTTAACGCCGCAGTCGATTCGCATCCGGGACATGGCCTCTAGCACGGCGGCCCTATTTTCCGGATCAATCCCCTCCTGTAAAACCTGCCAAGTGACTGCGCGATACATGGCACCAGAATTTACCATCACGAGCCCCAGCGATTCCGCGAGACACTTGGCGACCGTGCTTTTACCCGAAGCAGCGGGACCATCAATTGCAACAGCTCGATAAGTTTGACTCATGATTGGCAGAACGTTTCAAGGTGGTGAACAAAAGTAGGATATGAAGTGGCTACGCAAGCCGTATTCGCAATCATGGTTTGGCCTTCGTTGGCTAAAAGTCCCGCAATCGCAAAGGCCATGGCAATGCGGTGGTCGCCATAGCTTTCCAGCTTAGCTCCCTTGAGAGTCCGCCCTCCGGTGATGACCATCCCATCTTCAAATTCTTCAATCTCGCCACCCATTAGGCGAAGATTCCTGATGGTAGTTTCGATACGATCTGTCTCTTTCACCCGGAGCTCGGCCGCATTACGAATTGTCATCACCCCTTCTGCTAAAGCGCCCGCCACCGCTAGAATGGGAACTTCGTCAATTAGGTTGGGCACTTCCTCTTTCAAGATCTCGGTGCCTTGGAGTTTACCTCCCGTGATTTCAATTCGCCCCAGCGGTTCGCCACCAGTTTCATGCTCCAGCTGAACCTCGATCTTTGCGCCCATTCGGATCAAAACATCCAGCAATGCGGTCCGGGTTGGATTCAACCCCACATTATTAATAATCAACTGCGATCCGGGAGCACAGGCAGCTGCCACAATCCAGAAAGCTGCACTCGAAATATCTCCTGGCACGACTAGGTCGCAGGCCTCAACTACCTGTCCTCCATCAATGGAAATGGTGTCGCCCTCGGTTTTCACATTCACCCCGAAGGAGCTTAAAAGTCGCTCAGTGTGATCTCGGTTCGTCGCCGGTTGAATCACGGTGGTGGTCCCTGACGCGAACAATCCTGCTAACAAAATTGCGCTTTTTACCTGAGCACTCGCCATAGGCATTTCATAAGTGATCGGCTTCAACTCTCCGCCCGTGATCTGAAGTGGGGCGCAACCAGGCTTTGCCCCACGCGTTTCAAACTGCGCTCCCATTTTAGCGAGCGGAGTAATGATCCGGTCCATCGGACGGCCAGAAAGCGATTCATCACCAATCAGAGTGCTGTCAAATTTCTGCGCGGCCAGCACACCCGACAAGAGGCGCATTCCCGTTCCAGAATTGCCACAATCAAGTTCTCCGGCGGGAGCCCGTAATTTCCCTCCACATCCGTGGATAACAAGATCAACCGGCAAATCGTCAGTCCCTTTTTTTACCTCAAAGCGAACACCAAGCTGCGCCATTCCGCGCAGGGTATTCACACAATCCTCGCTCGAGAGGAAATTTTCTACAAAGCAGGACCCATTGGACAGGCCGGCAAGAATAGCAGCACGGTGAGAAATACTTTTATCACCAGGAACCGCGAGCTCGCCAGTGATCGATTTTAGCGGACTAACTTGGATGGTCTCACTCATAAATTCTCGGATGCTTTCTCTTTACGGGCTTTAACTTCCGCAAGATAATTTTGCAGCCCTTTCTTGTCCGATTTGGCGAGGTGATCAAGCATCTCTCGCATTTCCTCTTGCGCATCCTGCAACGCAACTGTCACCGCGGCCCGATTCTCGACCATAATTTCCGCCCACATCTCAGGATCTCCTGACGCCACCCGCGTGGTATCCCGGAATCCTCCGGCCGATAAAAATTCATCGCCAGGAAATCGCAAACCGGCAGCAGCCGTTGCCACGGCCATGGCATGAGGAAGATGACTGATCCGCGCAACTGCTCGATCATGGTCTTTCGAATCCATGACTGAAATTACGCATCCCAACTTTTCCCAAAACCTTGCAACCGCTTGCAACTCCTCGTTCGGCCTCTCTTGATCATTCGTCAAAGCACAAGCAGCGCCTTTAAAAAGATCAGCACGCGCCGCTTCAATTCCGGTCTGCTCCGATCCAGCCATCGGGTGGCTCCCGATAAATGGGATCGCATGTTCATTTGCCACCTGGTGGGGAAGCGCCTTTACGCTGCCCACATCAGTCACGATTGCCCCTGATTTTAAATTCCCACTTATCGACTCTAACAGGAGCCCCATTACTCCCACAGGAACTGACAAAATAATAAGATCCGCTTCCTTCACCGCAACCTGCAAATCAGTAGTTGCTTCCAATCCAATCTTGCGGGTGATCTCGATTCGCTCAGGATTTCTTCCCCATAAAATCACCTCGTATCCTGCACCACTCGCAGCCAGCCCTACCGAGCCGCCAAGAAGGCCTGGACCAAGAATCGCAATTCGGGAAAATGACATGAAATTGGAAAAAAAGAGCCGGATTTCCTTTGGGAAATCCGGCGTCGGGAAACTCAGATGCCCACTTTAGGGGACTCGAAACTTGTGATCGGGATCCCCATCGTTCGGGTCGCGAATGAGCGTTCCGCTTGGGATTCCACGCACATCAACAGCCTTGTTAGTCCATGGGTTAAAGACATATCCAGGTTTGGTAACGATCGCACGAGCTGTGCGATACTTACTAACTCGCTTGATTGGCTCGCGCGGGATCGGCTGAATCACATCAGTCGCTCCAGAGTCGGGATTGATTCCGTTCGCTAGCTGCTCATTTTGTAGTCTTTCGCGACGCGCCTTGGCCTCAGCATTAGCCCTGTCGCGCGCTTCTTTAAGCTGAGCCTCAGTTCCAAATTGCCCAGTTGCATTTGGGAATAGAGGGTCCACCGCTTGGGCAACTGGAAAATCTTCAGAAATAGGGGACTCTGACGAAGGCTTTCGCATCGAACAGCTGAAACAGAGCAAGCTGCAAAGAAGAAGCATGAGGAAGTGTTTCAGAGAAAACATGGCTTTTAAAATAATAAGGGTTGAGGATAGTGCATCATTGCACCGCGACAATCCCTTTCATCGCGATCTTTGACCAACTTGTCAAGTCACCACCCGAAGCGAAATGACTGAAATCGAAGACCTCACACCACAAGACTCGGACAGTTCTAACTTGATTCACCGGGTCAAAAAGCTGATCTCGAGCCCCAGTGATGAGGAATTTTCTGCGCTCGCTCTCGATATTTTTAGAGACCAATTCGACCGCAACCACCCCTACGCAGCCTTCGCTCGATCCATAGACAAAACGCCCGAAACTGTGGTCCGCTGGGAAGAAATCCCCGCAGTCCCCACCGCCGCCTTCAAGCTTCCCGATTTGCCCCTGACTTGCGGCCAAGAAACCCTAACCACTTTTCTTACCTCTGGCACGACCACCGAAACCAAGGGCTCACATCATTTTCCATCAACCGATCTTTACGAAAAAGCCATTTCCTATGGCTGGCCACTGCCAAAACTCCCTACCTTCTTTCTCGCTCCTTCCAATCTCGAATCTCCCCAATCATCTCTCAGCCACATGTTTCGCCACCTCAATGATGGCAACGACTCCCGCTTTCTCCTGAAGAACTCCAAATTTCGTCTTGGTCAACTTTTCCTCCACTTGGCTTCTGGACAGCCTCTCATCCTTATGGGCACCGCCCTCGCCTTTCGACACCTCATGGAGATCCATGGCTCAATTCCTCTTCCCCCCGGTTCCCACCTTCTCGAAACCGGAGGATACAAAGGCACTTTTATTACGCTTTCCAAGCCAGATTTCTACTCTCAGCTCTCAGAATTTTTCAAACTCCCGCTCAACCACCTTCATAACGAATACGGCATGACCGAGCTCTCCAGCCAAGCCTACGCCACCGGCCCTGATGGGCCGCATCGTTTTCCCCGCTGGTGCCGCCATCTCATCCTAGATCCCGAAACTGAACGTGAAGTCGCACCCGGCGAAACGGGCTACCTTGCCATCCATGATCTCGCCAACCTCCACAGCGTTTGCGGAATCCGAACTCAAGATTTTGCGGTGCGCCACGAAGACCATTCTTTCACTCTCATTGGCCGCGATCCTGGAGCGCTCCCGCGAGGTTGCTCCCGAACCATCGACCAAGCCCTATCGTTATGACTCTCAGCAAACGTATCGACCTCATTCTAGCTTCCCGCGAGCAACTTGAGCCTTTCACGGGGAATCTTACGCGCAAACTGCTCGAGGAGACCTTCTTACGTGAAGCCTCCGGCACCACGGTCCGGCTTCCAAAAAATATCGTTCACATTATCAGCGGCAACACTCCACACGCCGCTTTTCAAACTCTTCTAAATGGAGTTCTCCTCGGCGCTCAAAACCTCCTCAAACTCCCCTCACAAACCCTCCTAGATTTCGAAGTCCCAATTCCACTTCAACCTTTCGTCGAAGTCTCCCGAGAACTGCCCGCGCACTGGATTCCGAAGGCCGATGCCATGGTCGTTTTCGGCTCCGATAATACGATCCGTCATTTCCAAAGCCTTTGCCCACTAGAAATTCCCTTTGTCGGACACGGTCATCGCATCGGCATTGCCATAATTGATGAGCCCACTCCCAAAGCTGCCCAACTCGCCGCACGCGATATCGGCCTCTTCAACCAATCCGGCTGCCTCTCCCTCCAAACCATCTACCTCAAAGATCCCTTTGCCTTCGGACCACTTCTTGCCGAAGCTATGACCAATTTCGAAGAACAAGATCCCCGCGGTCCAGTCTCCCTTTCCGAAGCGGGTGCCATCACCAACCTCCGCGAAGAAACCCGCTACCTTATGGCGCAAGATTCCAAATCCCACGCCCTCTGGCACAGCCCCCGCTCTACCGCCTGGACCATTATCTTTGAGAATAATTCACGCCTCGCCCTTTCTCCCGGTAACCGGACGATATTCCTTCGCCCCATGCCGGATAATTTTTCGAAGTTCCGTCACCTCTCTGGCATCGCTCTCCATCCCTATGAAGAGCGCCCCAACCTTCCTTCCCCGAGAATCTTCCCTCTAGGAGAAGCTCAATTCCCACCGGCCCTTTGGCCCCATGACGGGATTCTTCCACTCGCCTCACTTGTAAGGCATCAATCAGAGTGATCCCGGCACTCCTGTGACCACTCTAAGCTCATCACAATCTACT
>JAKMGP010000324.1 GCA_022424905.1 Akkermansiaceae bacterium
ACTCGCAATCGGCACTCCAATCGTTGCCGATTTCGCAGCCTCCGAAGAAGTGGTAGCTGGTGGTTCACCGGTTGAGCTGAGTTGGTCGAGTGATCCGGGAAATGATGCTTTGGCGATCGATAGTGGGGTTGGTGACGTTTCAGGACTGAGCATGATCACCGTCAATCCAACTGTGACGACAACTTATACGATCACTGGTAACCGGGGGGCCGATACTCTTCAGCGGAAAGTTACCGTGCTCGTAGATAGTGCGCCCCTTTTAAATTCATTTACCAATGCTGGTTCCGAAACAATTCTCGCTGGCCAGTCGACTCTTGTCCGTTGGAGTGTCTTTGGCGAGGTTAGCCTCAGCATTAATGGGGCTGATGTGACTGGGCAAGAGTTCATCGATTTGTCTCCGACCGAAACCACAACTTACACGCTTACCGCAACCAATCCATTTGGCACGACAACTAAGGAGCTGACGGTGACGGTTCTCGATGGGAGTGTACCTGACCTTGGATGGGAGGCCGCCGGTCTCCCGGATGGAAATCTGGGCCAGTGGGATCCGGCGATCAATGTCACGGGGAATAATGGGATCACCTTCGTCAATAATACCGGTGGAGAAGTTCAAAGCGGAACGAGTAATTTTAGCGGGGTCAGTTCGTGGGTGAACAGTCCGGGCTATAACTTGTCTTCCAACCCTGCAGACTCCTGGCAGGATGGCCTTGGTGATCTTGCCACCAAAGCTGATGTATCGTGGGAGATGGTAGTTCGCCCGGGTGATTTTAATGGAACTCATACGCTCTTCAATACGGGCGGTAATGGTGACGGAACTGCGATTATTCTCACCGGTAGATTCCTCGACTTTCGGTTCCAAACTGCCAATACAGATGCGGCACGCCTCATCATTGCCACTGATCTTTCAGCATTTGGGAGCGCGAATGAGTTTTTTCATATTGTGGCGACTGCCGATGTGGGGATGGTAGGAACGTCCACGCTTTATATAAATGGCCAACTTGTCGCCGGACCGATTTCCAGCACAGGGGTAATTGATGACTGGGATGGAGGTGATCTTGCCGAGCTTGGGAAGGGTGGGAATATCCCGACTAGCACGACTTTTGCTTACGAGCCTTTCAATGGTGATATAGCGGTGTTCAACTATTATGGAGGGCGAATTCTTAACGCGTCGCAGGTTTTGGAAAAGTATACTGCGATCTCAGGTGGTGCGAGTGGACTGGCCATCACCGCGATCGACTACGACCTTAGCTCGGGAGAAATTCGTCTCACTTTTAATTCAGTTCCAGGGCGAACCTACGCTTTGGAAACCACCCTTGATCTTACCGCCGCGAATTGGTTAGAGATCGACGATTCTATTGCAGCGGAAGACACGCAATCGATTGTCGTGATTAACGAAAGTTTTTTGACGGATCCTGGCGCGGCCCGACGATTTTTCCGCATACGTCCGGGGGTCGAATAATGCTCTGATACGTTCTCTGGGATGGGGGTGAGTGATAGACGGAACTCAACCAGTTTTGGGTTCCGCTTTTATGAGGAAAATGAGCTTACACAGCCGCAGGATGAAATAGTTTCTGCGAATGAGGAGTGGACCTACCCTTTGGAGGATAAGTCGCTCTGACACTTTGTTTGAAAAGACAGCTCGGAAATTTTGTAGGATGCAAGGTAGAATAGCTTGAACGATGACACCCTTAATTCCAAAAACGATGAATAGCTTGAATTGTGCGCTGTTGCTTGGCGCTTCACTTTTTACTGTTTCGGCAATCGCTGCTGAGGTGCCCGCGGTCTTACCAAGGCCTGATATGACCCCTCCATCCGATGGTAAGGTCAAGGTCTACATCTTGGCTGGGCAATCTAACATGGTTGGCTTTGGTTACCTTGATGAATCCCGGCCTGTTTATCCAAGCATCTATCTCTCGGCTGACCCGGGAATTAAAGTTGGACGTATGCCGGTTGGCCCATCAGCTCTTCTTAGGCACGGAGTGTATCAATCAGCTGCTAAGAATGCGCCGGCGGGAGCCAGAGTCTCGATCTATTCTGGGGCCTACAAGGCGGGGGCGGACTACAGTGCGATGACGCAGGTTAAGGAAACCACAGTGGCTTTAGGAACAGTCTCAGCTCAGCTGCCGGGTATTGAGGGGCCTCACACGGTGGTGGCGCAAGCTTTCATCGATGTTCCCATGAGTGGAACGCACGAGCTTCATGCGGGATTTGAAAATAGCGCCTATGCGATTGTGACTCTAGAGGGTAAGGAAGTTTACCGCAAAGAGATCGGTAAGGAGGCGGTGGTTACACCGGTGCCTCTGGAGGAAGGGAAGCGTTATCCGATTTCGATCACATACATGCAGGGAGGCTCAGCGGCCTTTTGGCTCAAGCATATCGACCTGAAAGGGCATGGTGATCTCACTAGCCTCAATCGAGAGAAGAAATACACTTGGTTTTCTGACGACCAAGGCAAGTGGACGATTCGCAACGACGTGACCTATTGGGAGACACGAATTTCCAAAGACGAAGGAGGAAGCGGTGGACCGCTCACTGCGACCTCCAATGGCAAGTTCATCGGGCCCGAGGTTCCTTTTGGTTACGTGATGGGAACTTATCATGATGAGCCTGTTCTCCTCATCGAATCGTCGATGGGCAACCGGGCCCTAAGTTTTGATTTTCGTCCGCCTTCAAGTGGTAAGACTGAGGAGGAAAAGGCCAATGAATATTGTGGCTACGAATACAATGCCATGATTGAAGGCGTTTATAAGACCCTCAAAAATATCGACAAGATCGTTCCAAACTATGGCGATCGAGGATACGAGATTGCCGGTTTTGTTTGGTTTCAGGGACACAAAGATAAGGGGGTTCCGAAGGCGGAATATGAGAGACATTTGGTAAATCTGATCAAGGACGTGCGTAAGGAGTTTAAGACTCCGAAGATGCCAGCGGTGGTGGCGACCGTGGGCTTCAGCGGGATGGAGATGGATCCTGGCCATTTTATGACTTGGGAGGCTCAGATGGCGGTTGGTGATCCGAATCAGCATCCTGAATTTGTTGGCAATGTGGCGAGTGTTGACACTCGTCACTTCTGGCGTTCTCGGGGAGCTTCTCCAACTAACACGGGATACCATTACAATCATAATGCCGAGACCTATGTTCTCACTGGCGATGCTCTCGGTCGTGCCATGGTAGAATTACAAGGTGGTAAGGCGGAGAAACTGACGATTGCCAACCGTCCGCAGCAAAGCCCAGATGTGAAAACAATCTTCTCAGATGCTGTTACCGGTAACTTTAACAAACGGGGACCTCACTATGGTCCCGATTATTATCGAGAGATGGGGCAGGCTCTTAAGCCGATCATTATGGACGAAATGGTTCCGGGATTTATTGAGGCGGCTTTTGCTTCAAACAGCCGTAGCGCACTCAAGGGAATCGTGACTGGCAAGAAGACTGGCAGAGCTCCAGCTGATATTCGCAGCGATCTTGATACCTTGATCGACTACTATGACATGGCTGGAGTTACCGGATATGGTTGGAAACCTTTCGGCCCCGAAATGCGTACCGCCGAGTGGTCGTATTTCAGTTTTGATCCACCTGAGAAGCAGGAGGCGGGAAAGAGCGATCGCTTTCGTAAGATCACTTTTCCGAAAGGGATGGAGAATTGGTTCACTGCTGATTTTGATTCGTCCCAAGCGGGGTGGGAAACGGCTAAAGCACCGTTTGGTAGGATGGGTGATAAGCTCGACCGCCGCCGTCCTTCATGCAATGGAACTCATTGTCAATGCAGTGAGATTCCGGCTACCCTTTGGGAGAAGGAAGTACTTTTGATGAGCCAGACTTTTGAGATTCCGGCGATGAAGAAAGGTCATGCCTATCGCTTGATTTTGGGCGGAGCGGGTTGCGATCGCTCTGGAGAGGGATTTGCGATTTATGTGAATGGAAAGTTGCTCACCCAGGCCAATGGGGGATTCTACCGCTATTCCGGGATTCGTGGGGCTTATATCTATGAGGACATACTCCCCGAGTTTGAAGGTGGCAAAGTGACGATCGCGGTAATCAATTTTTTACGCTACACGCACTTCAAAAATGTGACCCACTATCATGGCCCGCATCCTGATTTTCGGGGTAAGGAAGTACCACCCAATGGGCACGTTAGCCTTTGGATGGAAGAAGCGAAACTTTCTCCAGCGACTCTTGAAGCAGCGGGAGCAAAGGAGTGAAACATCAGCTCAAGACACTGAAGTCTTGGTGATCGTTATGAATCGGTGGCTGGTCTTCGGGGAGTCTTGTTTAGTTTTTCTTTAGGCTCGCGGGCTTCGTTTTCTTTTTGTTTGTCAAAGGTTTATCTGCACTGATAGGGACGCTCCAGGTTTCGATGCCTTTCTCTACCATCGGGGCTTCTTTTACAGGGAGGTAGGAAGCGAGGCGTTTTTTGTGGGCTGCGTATTTGGGATTTGCCGACAAGTTTGTCCACTCATCGGAATCTTTGAGATGATGGTAAAGTTCTTCGCCCCCATTGTAGTAGCGCGTATAGCGCCAGTCTTTGTCCCGCACTGTGTAATTACCGCGTCCCCATGAGCAGATGGCGGGCGCTTTGAATGGCTTAGACGGATCGAGCATTTGGGGAGCCAAACTAAAACCATCGATATAATCAGGGGCTTTTAATCCGCTGAGATCCGCCAATGTTTTGTAGATATTAATCAGCGAGACTCCATCATCAACGACGCGCGCTTCTTTTGTTTTCTGATTACGGGTGTCCCAGATGATAAAAGGAACGCGGGTGGTTTCCTCCCACAAGGCAAACTTGCGGAAGTGATTCTTTTCGCCAAGGGAGTATCCATGGTCCGACCAAAGAACCACCACGGTGTTGTCAGCATAAGGGCTGGCTTCAAGAGCGGCGATGAGACGCCCAACATTATGATCGGCCCACGAGATACACGCGAGATAGGCGCGGCGGACCTCATTCCAGGCACCGTCACTCTTGAAGCGTTTGTCATCTTTGAGCTTTGCCATAGCTCGCCCAACCGCCGGAATGTCCTCGTGATCTTTGACTCTAATTCTAGGTGGTTTTACCAGATCGGGATAGAGGTCAAAGAATTGTTTGGGTGCGACGAAGGCTAAGTGTGGTTTCACGATTCCTACTGCAAGGAAGAATGGCTTTGTATGCTCTCTCGATAATATTTCCGTGCCGAAACTGGTATTCTTATAATCGTTGTGATCTTCGAGAGGATTTAAGGTGGGCTTAAAGTTCATCTTCGAAGATTTCCCTTGCCGATATCCAGAGTCATCAAAGATGAGGGGGCTTCTCTGCTCGGCTTTGTGGTCATAAAATTCGGTCCATTCCATAGGGGTGGGATTTCGCCTGTGATGAATTTTTCCCGAGCCAAATGTGGCGTATCCATTATTTTTGAAAAATTCTGGGAGCGAAGTGTAGTCCTCTAACTGAGATTTAGAAAATTTGTCCTGATCATAAAAGGCGTAGAGTCCAGATTTGAAGGGCTCCACTCCATATAAAAGGGCGTTACGGCTGGGAGAACATCCGGGGGCCG
>JAKMGP010000017.1 GCA_022424905.1 Akkermansiaceae bacterium
AATGTCACCAGTTCGCAAGTTGCGCGGCCCTCGTGTCTGAGATGCCGAAGTCAGATGGCGAACCGATGGTTGAGGACCACCTATCCTCGAATTCGGATAGTAGGAGAGCTGATTGCTAAGATAGTTCACGGACATCACATCCACGTCTCCATCGCCATCAATGTCTGCTGCATGGAGACTTCGGGGCTCGTCGCCAGTATTCGTGCCTGACTTAACCGGGATCAAGTTTCCCCAGCTAGAAAGGTTGCCAGAATTCACATAAACACCAATTTGATCAAAACTACTACCAAGGCTAAACATAATTTCCGGCCGATTATCGCCATTCAGGTCTGCCAAATGAATATCCCATAGACCGGGTGCATTCCCATTATCAAAGGTCCTTGTGAAAGAAAGATTTCCATTGTTGCGGTAAACTCGCACTCCACCGGACGAAAATCCCGAGCTCCCAACAACTACGTCGATATCGCCATCATTATCGAGGTCAGACCCCACAACGTTGCTTACAAGAGCCGCTGAACTCCCGGGGAATCTATTATTGAGCTCCGTAAAACTGCCATTTCCATTATTACGATAAATGACGATGCTGCCCCCACCAAAGGGTGAACCTGGCTTGGCGGCTAGCACGTCAATGTCACCATCACCATCCATATCAGCTGGGAAGGCATCGATAACCTCAGTTGCATTCGATGAGATGATTCTCTGTGGGCCAAAATCAGCCGTGGCCTGAGTGATCGTAAAGACTAAAACCCCAAACATGTTTGTAGCGCACTTAGGCCAAACACCAACGGCGCTTCTTAAAATTTCCTCTGGTCTATTAAGCATAACACGTTAGATATAAGCCGCTTTGTGTTCATGCGGAAATATAATAATTCAACCTTCCTTCCCCTTTAGGGGTAGCCACTCGTAAGGCTCTGCCCCTTCCGATAGGCCCCTTCCGATTCACTATTTCCTTTTCAGGAATGGCGCTTATACAGACACATTAACTTGTGTTTAATTAAATTAGGGTAAACCTCACTCATGTTTTGACTGCTTTGCAGAGTCGCCGAGAAACGGTCCGGTCGGATTGTTCTGGTTTTAGTAGCCGTTGCCATTTCAGCCGGTTTTATTTTCACCAAATATTTTAAATTCTAATTTGTGGGGTAATCTTGCAAAGACACCTCAGGAGCACGACCAAAACCATGGGTCAATCAATCAACATTATTGACCATGGCCACTTGTGAAGCCTCCTCAAGCTCTACCCCTCCCTTAATTCGACAGGAAGAAACCTGGTTCTTTTCTCCTACGCCTCGAAATCGAATCGCACCTCTTCCACGTTGACCGACCAAATCGCCCGCTAGGGTAGAACCGGTGATATTGATCTCGCTGCTATTTACGGCATCAAGCCCCCACGGCGCTCCGTCGAGTAACTGCACTCCTTGGACGTTGATTCGCTTGCAGCCAGATATTTCCAGTAATGACGCGCCACTCCCTTGCCCCTCTTCGGACTCATCTTGGATGATACATCCACTCAGAATACAATTCTCCGAATCTACCATGCGCACACCGACATTAGCGCGGGGCGTGTGACGACGGAAATTATTCCCTGTTAGGTTGATCTGACTGCAATTTTCCAACAGGACATTTCGGCGTTCGCAAGAATAGATACAGTTCCCGCTCAACGTGACCCCATAACAGCCGGTCAGATGAACGTTGTTTTCCTGGCTCCCGATCACATTCCCTGAGATTGACCAAAGCCCCGGAGGGCGATCCTGACCTCTCTTTTCATAGATCCGAATATTAGCTCCGCCCGGGGATGGGGTAGCCTGAATCGTATTAGAGGAGATTGTAACTTCGTTCACACTGGCTTTCTCGCCAGTCGCGTCGATATAGATTTCGGCCGTTAGTTCTGGCTCGGTTTTGAACTGCTTATGATTGTTATACTCAATATCGTTTCCGGTAATCTGTAGATTACGCACTTCGGAACGCTCGATCCGAATACCTCCCAGTCGGTTGTAACTAACGTGATTCCCACAAATATTGATTTGATGAAGGTTTACATCATCGAGATAAATACCGACTCCTGTATTGTGATAAATATGAGAATCGCTAATCACCACATTACGGTTTCGTCGATGCAGCCGAACCCCATGTCTTACCTGCCGAATCAAGACACCCTCAAGAATTGCCTGAATTGTTTCAATTAACTCAACACCATCTGCACTAGGATGATTCCCGGTAATTTCAATGTTTCGAATCGTTGGCATTCTCTGACGCTCCCATACCTGAGGTTCGACTGACAATGGATCCCCAGTCCCCTGATGGGTTCCAATAATCCGAAACGCGGGTCCTTCTCCCGCCATGATAATCGTAGCAATGCCGTTCTTACCAGTAATAGCAATACGCCCAACTTCATCTAACTTGATTTCAATCGTCTTGTTGATGAGATAGTTTCCGCGTGGAAATTCGAGCAGACCATCAGCATCAGAAACGGCATGCTGAACCGCTAAAGTATCGTCAATTTTACCGTCTCCCACCGCTCCGAAGGCTTTTACATTGCTCATAAGATTATTGATGAATATTTAATTTTTGCCCCTGAAATTCCTATGATGATTATTGTGATTCCGGCAAATCATTACGGTTAATTTCCTTTCCCTCCTCAGCATTAACCTGATAAGTCACCATGCGATTTTCTTCATCGATTTCCACAATGCGATAACCCTTTGCCGCGCCCCAGCTTCCTCCGACGTGACTATCAAAGAAATAACGGCGCTCGCCTGAAATCCACATACTATTTTGGTTGTGGTTATGGCCATGAAATACACCACGGACGTTTGGCGTACTCTCTAAGAGGTCCATTACAGCCTCTGCTTTTTCGATTTGAGTAAGATCACTCACCCCATGTTTCGGCCAACCATCCACCTTGTGCTTACGCTGCTGGATGTGAATCAGCGAGAAGATAGCTGGTGCCTTCGCATACTTCTCAAACTCAGCCTTCAGCCAATCTGGGTTCGCAGCCAAGTAAACATTACTCTTTGCTGGAGCCGACGTGTCGGCCAATACGAAGGCAAAATCTTTGTGCACCACCGTATGATTGGAATTATATCCCCAGATCTTTTTCCACGATTCGGTTAAAGATCCTTTTTTCGAGCTGAGGTAGTCATGATTTCCTTTGTTACAGTAATAAGGCATCGCAAGCTTCGAAAGGTGCTTGTCACGCAGGGACAAAAGCATCTCAGTCTTATCTTGAGTCAGATCTCCGTTGATGAAGAGTAAATCGAGCCCCTTACTCTCTTTCTCTTTATTCATCCAGCCCACCATATCCTCCGCCATTTGCTCATAAGGGGTATTCCCTTGGCCATAGTGCAGATCTGAAGCCACCGCAAATCGCATCTTGAGTTTTCGATTCGCAGGCAAATCTTTTCCACGGGACCAACGGGCAGGTAAAGTTGTGGCGGCGGTAGCAAGGGCAGCATGGTTCAAAAAACCTCGGCGATTAATCGACATCCCCTACATCTCAAACACCCTAAAACGCCCTGACAATAGAAAAGAAATCCTTTTCTCCTCTTCACATTCACCAATCAACGAAATTCCAATCTTACCAGTCCAAGGTGAATTTTTGGGAGACCTAGCCGCTACTGATTTGAAACCGAGAAAATGCCACCTCATCTCCGTTTTGGAGAAACAGCCAACTGGGGACGGAGACCAATTCGCAACCGATCCCGATGTCAGGAATTAGAATCGGCCAGCCACTGATATACCCGAGAACCGTCACTCGCCCGAGTATCAAGCCCCTCCAACCAGGCCCATCGCTTTACTGCGTTTTGGCTAAAAGCCAAAAACTTATCAACAGCGGGGCAAAGCCTTCCTGTGTAATTTTTTCATCGGCAAGGCAGCACTTACCCACAATTTCCCTAAACGATCAACTCTTCTAGTGGCCCCGCGTGTGAAACCCCACGCTGCTTGAGCACAAGATCCTCATTACCAAAATAATCAACCGGATTGCCATACGCATTAAGAAGCGTCGTCCACCAATCACCGATCGTGCGGCAGCCTTGCTCACCATATTTTGGATAACGCAAATATCGACCAGGCAGTTTAAGCTTACCTCCCCCACCTCCAAGAATGACATAAGGCCACTCAAAGCAGGATCCATGATGCCGATCAGCAGAATCCGAAAGGAAAACAATCATCGTGTTATCGAGCATGTTCCCATCACCTTCTGGAACCGCTCTAAGCTTACCTGCCATCCCAGCCAAAAGCTCCGAATGATGTTTGCGAATAATGTCACGATACTCCGTTTGGGTTTTACTGCCCTCGTTGTGACCGATCCCGTGATTATGCTTATCGAGCCCCAATCGATTGTAGGTCATGCTGACATTATCCAATCGGATTGTCACCACATTGGTTAGACCAGCAATCAATGAAGCAGATGCCAAATCAAACTGAGCTTCCTGCCGAACCTCCTCGACCTTAGATGTGAATTTATCCGTATAGCCCGGTGCCTTATCTCGGATCTGATCCTCCATACTCGACAGCTTGCTGTGGCGCACCTGAAGCTCTTCAAAAGAATTGAGATAAGCATCCATTTTGCCATGTTCGGACGATGGGATCTGCTGCTTTACCTTCTTAAGATCAGACACCATGAAATCGAACAAATTTCGCTGCATTTTAAACTGCCTCTCACTGCTATTGTTGGCCGAAACAGCCGAGCCGAAAAGTTGTTCGTAGGCAACATCGGGAGATCCCTGGAAAGGAAGCTCTTTTCCAGGGGCTACCGCCGTGATCCCAGGATACATCGTTCCACCGTAGGAATTACTCAAAGCCTTTCCTTTGATCGCCAGCCCAACATGGTTGAAAGGCGCAGGGTTGAGCTTCGCCAATTCTGCATCAGCAGTAGCACGAATCACAGCACCAGAATCAAATTCACCACCAGTCATATAAACACCCATCATCCCAAACCAGCTTGAGTGCCCACCACGGCACATTTTGCCGGAGAGTCCCTGGACAATTGACAACTGATCTTTAAATGGCTCCAACGCCTGCATCGGTGCAGGAAGTAGCGTTTGCGTTAGATCCTTATTGAATAACTTGTCGCTTGTATCTTTTCCTCGGAAAGCCTCTGGCGTAATACCTTCCGGAACAATCCCGCTCGATTTCACCACAAATACAAAACGGTTTGGAAAGCCACTGGGAGCACCGTCCACCTGTGCCTGCACCTGTCGTAGAAAAGGTGTGAGTAAGGCCGCACTTGTTCCAAGTGAAAGACCTCTAAAGATATCACGTCTTGTGTAGATCATAGTTTTGAATCCGATGTTTTATCCAAATTTTTACGATATAGAAATGAGTCGGACGAAAGCAGCGAAACAAGCAAGGCGTCGAAGCTGCCCTCACTTTCCACATAAGCACGGTCGGCAGCAATCAAGGTTTTGGAATCACTCAGTAGTTCATTTCGGCCCATGAAGTAGCGGAACACATGCCGAATGATACACTGTCGGACTTTTTTTGATTCGGATAGCCGGTCGATAAGATCCAGCGCGTCCGCAACTTCACCATCGATTTGTTTCTCACCCGTTCCTGTTAGAAACCCATGTGCATTGACTGGCTTAAAGTCACCTTTCGCCAGCTTTTCCTGAGTCCGAAATCTGCCAAAGTCATCATAAATCTCGAAGGAATACCCGATTGGATTCATCTTCTCATGGCAACGCCAGCAGGAGTCATGCTCGGTCTTCTGTAATCGCTCCCTCATTGTCTTGGTGTGGTCTTCTGGGATCGAAGCATCTACCGTGATCGGAACATCCGGAATCACACCGCCCAAGAGGTGCTCCCTGACCCACTTGCCACGTCGGATCGGGTCCGTAGAATCATTGAGTGAATGCGCAATCAACCAGGCAGGGTGGGTGAGCATACCCGCCCGGTTGGGCCGTTTGTAGGGCTGCGGCAGCAAAAAATCTTGTTCCTCATCTTTGAGATCATAAACCATTGGGTACTTTTTGTAGAGCGGTTGCATGCGATGCCGCAGGATATCCTCATCCTTTGTATTCATCCAATCATACTGCTCTTTTACGATCTGCTTGATCGCCTCAATGCTGCCATTAAAACCCTTATTAAACTTGTGAAGGTTATACTTTTTATTGAGCTCATCCCACCCTTTGAGACCGAGCCGGCGCAAAAGTTCCTTTTGCTTCATCTCCGGAAATTCGCCGGCATCAAGCTGCCGCTGGTTCTTCTTATAAAAATCATAAACCGTGTTACGGAATGTCGCCCGATTGAAAATATAATATTCGTCCGAGGTCAGTAGCCTTTTGAAAACCTCCTTATCATTCTCTAGGATATTCATGACGAAGAAATCTGCATCCTTTTCATACATGACAGGGTAGTTCTCTCCATAATAAGCGAACCCACCGGAACGCTTCTCGTCCTTGAAAACTTTGTGCGCCTGCGCATAGCCAAAAAATTCTTGGAAAAATCTGAGGATCCTCGGTTTTTCGATAGCGTCGTCAGCTAAGATCCGCCGGAGATGCAGCTGCGCATCCGAACTGCTCTTCAGTCTCCCACCCTTCGCTGCCTGAAGCAGAGCTTTGTCAGGACGTTCATCAGTCAGCGCGTAAGCGAGCGCAAACGCCATCTCTGTTCCTGATAACAGGCGGCGGCCGAAGGTGCCCTTAGCACCAAGACCAATTTCAACCCGATAAACAGATTCATAATGTAACATTACTGCCATGAGCACAAGGCGCATCGCCTCCGTATTACCAGCCTCCGTCGCCGACTTTCGAAACAGTTTGACGTAGTTGACCAACTCGCTCTCATGGGGCTCACGGTAGACGATATTTTGAAA
The DNA here is from genome assembly GCA_022424905.1 of Akkermansiaceae bacterium. Lineage (GTDB taxonomy): Bacteria > Verrucomicrobiota > Verrucomicrobiia > Verrucomicrobiales > Akkermansiaceae > SW10. Next base: position 6,815 of record JAKMGP010000017.1, read on the forward strand.
ATGTTTGCTCAGCGCCGAATTCAACGCTGCATCTGTTGGCTCTTTCTCCGAAGATGCAATGGCGGACCCCTTAAGCAGCTCGTCCGCACTACTCGAAGCATTACTCAATAACACATTCACCACTGCCGAATCGGCAAACAGGAGATTTGCATAGTCTCTTATACCCATCTTGTCTTCTAACAAATAGGGTTGCCTGAAATGCTTTGAGGCATTGCCGTAGCTCGATTTAATATTATCGAAAACCCTGGGGCTCGTTCTCCATAGGCGAGCCGGAGAAAATGACTCGGTCTTGACCTCCCCACTGAAAAGCTTCTTGTGGTTCACGTAATTTCCAAAAGCAGGGCTTTCGAGCTTGGTATACAAATCAGAATCATTACCTGATTTTTTTAATTCTTTATTAATCCACGCAATCACCACGTCTTTCTCCTCCTCCGACGGCTGCTTCCGTCTCTTCACCGGAGGCATCTCCGACAAGTGTAATTGCCTTAGGACCGTCTTCCAGAGCTCCATATCATGTCCAGAAACGAGATCATAGCTAATGGCAGACAAATCCACATCCCCCTTTTGCGTCTCCTCATCGTGACAATTGATGCAGTAGTCGCTTAGGAATGGTTCGATAACAGCATCAAACCTCTTTTTATCTGCCGACTGATCTTTTGCCACCGCTAGATCACCAAAAACTACCACTGTGATGCACACTAACACCCAGCGACCCAAACCCACATTCTGGCTTCTCTGAGTTTCCATGCTCACCGTTTTGATATCTCTAAATACCCCACCCATCTGCCCATGCAACTTCAAGTTAAAATATCTCTGATCATCCTATAAGAAAATTAGAGGAAGCGCTCCAAAGCGTGGCTCTCCTATTCCCCAAAAGAAAATTCCTAGTCTTACCTCGCCCTTATTTCTAGGTTGAGGCATGCCAAAAAGAACAAATTTTTTATATCCACTTCTTGTCGCTACCATAGGAATCCTTCATGCAGCCCCCGATCCCTTCTCCAAACCTTTCGATAATCCCGTCGACAAGCCAGGACTGCCACGAGTTTTAATTTTAGGAGATTCAATTTCCATCGGGTATACTCCTCGACTACGGAAATCATTGGATGGAAAAGCCAATGTCCATCGACCCACTACTAACTGTAGATGGTCCGCCTTTGGAGATCAAAGAATCGATGAATGGATCGGTAACGAAAAATGGGATCTGGTTCATTTTAATTTTGGATTATGGGACTGGTATGGATGGTCGCAAGACACCAAAGCAACTCCTGAATCCTACTCCAAAAGCCTTGAAAACATCGTCCAGAAACTCAAAAAATCAGAAGCTAAACTGGTTTTTGCCATGACCACTCCGCCCTGTGTCGAACCTGAAAAAAAGGCGAAGATTAAAATCTCAAAAGCGAGAGCTCAGGAATTCAACCAAGCCGCCCTGAGAGTCATGAAAAAGCACGGAGTCTTCGTAAATGATCTCTATGCCTTAATTGAAAGCGAACGGGAAAAATATCAACTGGGAGAAAACAACGTCCATTATAACGAAGCTGGACGTGATTTGCTTGCCGCCCAAGTGGCCAAAGTCATAAAGGAACAATTATCCCAGTAACTAAGTCAGGCGGCATAATGACAGAGCTCAAATAAGCTCTATTCCTTTCAGTGAGACCGAAAATTTTCGGGGGCTTTAAAAACTCCGGGATGCTCTTTCAATGTGAATTGATAGCCATTACCTTATTCCCTCCTCCAGCTTAAAGCTGAAGGTCACGATTTCCTAACTTCACAACGAATTTACCACCACTTCCATAGCCTCCTTGATCATGCACCTATTCCTCCGCTCTTTTTCAACCGCTACCGCGGCGCTTCTCCTCACCTTGGTCGGTCTAAAACCTATCTCCGCCGATGTCGTGATTCCGAATTCCATCAAAGCCTTTCACCAAGGCGATAGCCTAACCGGAAATGGCGCGGCATTACAGGTCATC
>JAKMGP010000034.1 GCA_022424905.1 Akkermansiaceae bacterium
GAGTTTTGTGTTCCCGGGGTGCCATATAGATCAGGCCGTTCGAGGTGAAAGGTGTGTGGAATCCGGTTGAAGTAAAGACGGGTATGAAGGAGGTGGCTCCCGCTGAGCCAACGGGCACGGAAGGAAACTTCGTAAACTCGGCCATTGGTAACTCTTCGATTGTTTACGAGATTGGCTTCGACATGGTTGTGCTGATGTTCGGTTGAGCCAATTGCCTTAAGGTAGAGAACACTACCATCGCCATCGGGATCGGGAATAATTTCGACATCACGATGGTTTCCGAGGGCTCGCCAGGTATTCAGATTGTTGAACGTGCCATTAGTGATCATCGAAATGGCTGAGCCATCTGGGTCTTCGGTTACGGTAAGATCATCGAGAAGAATTTCACCTTCTTCGAGTAGTCCGAAGATGAATTCTCTCCACTGATTGTCGTTCCCGACGGGACTTGAGCTAGCAGTGGTGCGGAAGGTATAGGTTTGCCATGAAGTGCGAGAGAGTTCATCACTTCCAGCCCAAGCTCCGGGCTGCGCATTGTCGGCCCTAGCATCAATAAGCTCCATGGTTGATCCGCCTGCGTCCGCCTTTGAAGGCCAAGCTCCGCCGTCAAAGTAGCGGAGGGTATCTGAGGGGTTATTGTATTGGTCACGAAGAGTGATGGTTTCGCTACGGCGGCTTAGATTCCCATCAAAAGGTCCGAGGATTGTGATGTTGGGATATTGTCTTGCGAGGGTTGAGGGGGTATTAGAGATGACGAGGTAGGAATTGGCGGTCAGCTTTGTTCCTTCGGGGAAGGTGTAGTTGATTCCTTCGCCAAAATCCCATCCAGAGAGATCGACGGTTTGGTTTCCGCGATTATAAAGTTCTATCCACTGGCTATCGCCGGGTCGGGATTTTGTGGCTGGAATACCGGGGTCGGTAACGAATTCAGCTTTTGCTTCAAAGTCAAAGGTGATGTCACTGCTACCAAGGGAGATTTGGTGGACTTCAACTGAGATTCGGTTGCTTCCGACTCGGGTAGATCCAGCAGGAATAGTGACTCGATAATCTCCGATCCATTCGGCATTTCCCACCGAGCTGCTGGCAAAAGTACTTGCATCGACTGGTCCCGCAGGCATTTGATAGCGATCAAGTTCTTCACCATTTAGATAGAAGATCGCTCCATCGTCAATACGATGGTTGAGGATTAGGGTCTCGAGGTCGGCAACCTCCTGAGCGGTAAGATTAAACTCGGTTTCAAAATAATAGGTGACGACCCTTGGGAAGTTGCTGGATGGATTGGTGAGGTTTGTGATGTTGATCCCAGTTTCGTAGGCTAGAGTGCTAGCGCCTGATTCCCAGTTTCCACCAATGGAATGCGGTTGAGAGGCCCAGTCAGTTGGAAGGGCATCGCCTTTCTCATTATATCGCCAACTGGCGCCTGAATCTATGAGGGGAATGGTGTCAATGGTAGGGGGGACCCCGGGGTCGGAGTCAAGAATGGGAGGGTTATAGCAGATCTCGTTGATGACTATATCGGTGTTTAAAGCGAAAGAGTTGGCGATGCCGGGAGTGGGTTTGCTCGGAAATATCCATCGATCAGGAAATTCTGGGCTGAGGCCGCGGAGGCGGTTGGTCACTCCGCGCGCGTCGGTGAGAGACGTCCCTCCTGAAGAGAATAGGAAGAGTTTGTCATTTGCGGAGGGGGAGTGGCCCAGTGCGGTATGGTCTAAGAGAAGAATTTCTCCGTGATTGAGAGTTTGGTTGGGTAGGTCAACTATGGTAGTTGAGTCGCCCTCGATCTTTAGGGTGTATCCATTCGTGCTGACTGGTGTGCTTCCCGGGTTTGTAACTTCCACAAAGAAGTTTAGGTCTTTTGCCGAGGAGACTTCGTTAAATATAAGGCCCGGATTCGTTGATGGGTCGGGAGGCGTCTCGGTCCCTTCAAGAGTCGAGGCAAATGAAACCGAAGTGTTGCCGGGAGCTGGATGGAGCGAAACAGCGAGGACATTAGTGCCATTTAGAAGCGAGGCGTTGGGGAGGTTGATGAATCCGGAGGAGATTGGCGCAGAGATATCGCTAAGGGCGGTCGAGTTGTGGTTGATAGCTCCGGCGGGCATATTAATTCGTCGGATCTCCGAGCCATTAAGATAGATAACTGCGCCATCAGAGACCAAGTGATCGATACGGATCGAGGTATTATTAGGGTCACCGTTATAGTTGAATGTTTGGCGAATGTAAGTTGTTGCTCCATTGTCCTGAAGTTCAGTCGCGGGAGCGGAACCGTTTCCGGGAAATGCAGTATCGAGCCCGTAACGGGATTCTAGATAGGCACCGATAGATTCAAATTCTGAATTGGTAAGTTCATCTTCGTAGATGAGGAGTTCGGCAATATCGCCATCGAAGCCACCAGCCCCACCGGAGTGATTGCCGATGACGATGGGTTGAGGGGTGAGAGCAGCACCGGAGTCGTTGTCAGTTGATTCGAGAACACCATCGACCCAAAGCTCGAACTGGTTTTCAGAGCGGTTTCGTCGGATGGCAACGATTTGATAGTCGCTGGTAGAGATTAAAGTGCTGGAGATGGGGCCGCCGAGTCCTGAGCCATTGTTGTATCGCTTTTGTAGGCCGTAGCGGCCCCCGTCCGATTTCAGGGAAGTGAGTGGCGGATCGGAAATGCTACTGTCTCGATCCCAAATGTAGGGGCCGGAGCCATTACCAATTCCACCATTGCCTGGATTTGAATTTGCTTTGATCACTGCGAAGAAGACGAAGCCAGAAGTGTTTCCGATACCGGGTGCAATCGATGTACGAAGCTGGTCATTACCATCAAAACGTACGGCAGGTTGGCCTGATGGGGTGGCGTTGCGTGCAAAAGTGGGATTACCTCTGGCGGTTGCGGTTTGAGCCTGCCCATCTGCTGTGGCTGTGTCCGGCCAGTTTGAAACGATTTGGCCATTACTGAGGGCAAGGTCACTGGCACGAAAGCGCTCGACGAGGTGATCGATGACAGGAAGAATGGTAGGCCCACCATCCTCTGAGGTAGTACCGAAGAGGGTTTGCCCGGAATTCCAGGTGGCGTCATTGTAAGATGTCCTGTTCCAATTTTGGGAAGGCATGGAGCCAGAGTCATCAAATTTCCAGGACGCATCACTGGCGATAAAGACATGCGGAATGGGAAGATTGGCGGTAGAAAAATTAGTGGCTCCAGGGGTCCCCCCGATTTGAGAACTGGTGGTCCAAGAGGAGCTTTTGCCGGAAAGAAGTGAATCGTCGCTTTTAGCAAGCGTGGATCCCGAACCATCTGGGCCAACTGGCCATTGACCGGAGTCGGAATAATCGACTTCATCCATGATGCGTTTAGACCGGCTTCGGAGTCTGACTGTTTCACCACTATTAGAGAGGGAGCCTGCGAAGGGGCCGTCAACATTTGCTCCGGCCAAGGCGGGATTTTTGGGTTCTTTAGCAATGAGATAGAATCCTCCACCTGAAATGGTCGTCCCTTCAGGGATCACGAAATCAATCCCTCCGGTGAGCTGCCAACCGGAAAGGTCCACGTTGATGGCCATCTGGTTATGAAGCTCAATCCACTCTTGCCCTTCTGAGGGACCCTCCGGATTGTAGTGAATTTCATTAAAAGTGACGACGCTGTCGGCTGCGTGCAATCGAAGTGCGAGAATGAAAAAGAGGGAGATTTTATTCATGAGACGGAAAAGAGAGGGGCGTTCCTCAGATAAGAGGAACGCCCTAGAGTATGTTTTTAAGAGGTCCAGTGATCTAGAATTATTCTTCGATACGGAAAAATTGCTTAGGTCCGGCTGTTTCAATAGCTGTGATGATAGCCTGTCCATCTCCATTTATGTCAGTGGTCACGGAGAGAGGTTGGTCAAGAGGAGTAAAGTCTCCAGCGAGGTCGGAAGATTTTGTAACCTGATAAGTAGTTTGTGGCTTGGCTTTAAATGCGATGATGTATTGGCCGTTAGCAGTAAATACCTGATTGGTAATTAATATTTGGCCAAGCGGAGCTCCCGAAGCGATTTCATTACTGAGTGCATACAAATGGAAGCTTCCGCTGTTGCCTGGTGCGCAAACAGGAACGGCGGCATTAATAAGAAGTTCCGTCGTTTGTGCGGTATACTGAAAGGT
>JAKMGP010000061.1 GCA_022424905.1 Akkermansiaceae bacterium
GCGGTGAATTCACTCTGGCTTCCCGCTCTCGTGATGAAAATACCTGTTCTTTTGAAGCCGGGTCGTGAAGATCCCTTTACTCCTCTCCGAATCGTGCAGGCTATGATCAAGGCAGGGTTCCCGAAGGAGGCGTTTGGTTATTACCCAACGACTCACGAGGGAGGTGACACATTACTCACATCTTGTGGTGCTGGAATTTCCTTTGGTTCGGATGTCACGGTTCGGAAATATGCTCCGTTCAAGAATATTCAGGTTCACGGAACCGGGCGTTCGAAGATTTTGATCGGCGAAGACTATATCGATCGCTGGGAAGAGTTTCTTGATGTCCTTGTGACTTCGATTTCGGCTAATGGAGGGCGAAGCTGTATCAACACTTCCGCGATTTTAGTCCCCTCCCATTGTGATGAAATCGCGGAGGCATTAGCGGCGAAGCTGGCAGAGATCAAGCCTCTGGCCCGCGATGATTCTGAGGCTCTTCTTTGTGGCTTCGCAAATACTGCCTTGGCAGAGGGAATTGACGGAATGATTGATGACCTTCTCAAGGAAGAGGGGGCCCGTGATGCGACGGCAGGCCATCGTGGCGGTAGTCGAAGGGTGGAGGCTTTCGATCAGACCTATCTCTGTCCAACTTTGGTTGCGTGTGATGATAAAGATCATCAGTTGGCGAATACCGAGTTCATGTTTCCATACGCCAGTATTGTGGAAATGCCCCAGGCGGAGATGTTGGCCAATATTGGCGAGACTCTTGTGGTGAGTGCTTTCACCGAGAATAAAGATTGGATCCAGGATCTCATGCTAAGTCCGGATATCGAGCGTCTCAATATTGGACCGTTCCCGACAAATCGTGTCCAGTGGGAGCAGCCACACGAGGGGAACCTCTTCGAGTTTCTCTACCGTCGTCGGGCGATCCAAGGGGATTTGTCCGTTGCAGGGTAGTTTTCTGCCGAAGAAGGGTGACTTCTTGGTCTGCCGTGTAGGAGATCAAGGGGAGTCTGTGCCAAGCTTGAGGCATGTTGCGGTGCCGTCGGCGTCGCGGATGAAGAGCCTACTATTGTGGAGAAGTGGAGGGGTCCAAGTCCGTTTGCCAAGGCCATCGTGCCGGGCAAATTCCTCGAAGCCTTCTGGGCTGGCTTTGGCAACGATCAAGCTGCCATTCCCGGTAAGGATGATCAGCTTGCCATTCGAGAGAATGAGTGAGCCACGGAGGTTGGGTTGGGACCAGACTGTCATACCGGTCTTGATATCGAGGCAGCGGAGGAACGAATTGATTTTCTTTTTATGGACGGGGCCGTCGAAGCCATAAAGGTGGCCTTCGTGGAGAACAGGGGGGTTGATGTGGTTTTGAAACTCCTTGTTGGTCCAGATGGGTTCGGTAGAATCTAGGTTGGGATCGAAGAGGGCCGCCCCCTCACCCCACCACGAGGAGAGATAGAGCTTGTTGCCAATGACGAGTGGATCGGCGGAATTTTCGCCTAAGCGGGTGGGCCAGTCGACCTCCCAGAGAACTTTGCCATCAGCTTGCGAAACAACATGCATGATTTTATTACCAAAAATAGCAACGGCTGCTTGATCTCGGCAATTAAGGGGAACGGCGGCGGCATATCCACCGGAGAATGGAGGTGAATTCCAAAGCACCTCGCCGGTATTTTTATCGAGCGCGATGCCGAAGGTGTTAGCGTTTAGAAAGAGACGATCGCCGACGATAACGGGAGCGGAGGAGAAGCCCCAAGTTGGCATTGGCGCTTTGGCAGCAGTTGCAATGTTGGTGGTCCAGCGAGATTTTCCGGTAGCTTTATCGCGTGATGAAACGAGGCCTTGTTTGCTGAACGTATAGAGCCACTTGTCCTCGATGACGGGTGGCGCGTTGGGACCACCAGGATTGTATTTTGGAATTAAGTCCTGTGGATATTTCTCACTCCAGATTAGTTGGCCGGTGGCGACATCAAGGCACTGGATAAGGTCGTCGCCTTCAAAGTTGCCCAGTGTATAGGCGCGATTCTCACTCACCGCGATGCCTGAATAGCCAGTGTGAACCTTGGCTGTCCAGAGTGTATAGGGGCCTGAGTTAGGCCATTTGTGGGACCAATGGGTTTCGTGATCAAAGTTTCCATTGCCCTTGGGGCCACGCCATTGGGACCAATCGGACCAAGCTGAGAGGGTGCTGAGAATAAGGAGGAAAAGCTTCATTTTAGCCGTGGGATGATGCCATGAGATCGAGTGAATAGAAATTTTAAAAGCTCGCGTTGAAAAGCGGTGGAGAGCCGCTAGGGTCCAGCCCAGAAAATTCGTGACATCACCTTCTCAAATCATCATCCATCACCCGGGCTCCTTGGGAGAACTACACAAGCACGTTTCGGGAAAAGTTTTGATCGTGACTGATCCGGGGATCGTGGAAGCAGGGCATGTCGACCGAGCTGCTGCGCTCTTGGAGGATGTGGTGGTTTTTGATCAGGTGAGGGAGAATCCAACGGAATCTGACGTCGCACAATGCGCGCAATTTGCACGAGTCACGAGCCCGGATTGTATTGTGGGTTTGGGCGGTGGGAGTTCGATGGATACCGCGAAAGGTGCTTTATTTTTGTTGAGCGGCGGTGGAGTGATGTCGGATTACCAGGGCCATGGAAAAGCGAAGGGTCCGATGTTGCCGTTCATTGCGATCCCAACGACTGCGGGAACGGGTAGTGAATGTCAAAGTTATGCTGTTTTGTGTCGGGATGGCTCCCATGAGAAAATGGCGTGCGGTGATCCTCGTGCATTGGCCAAGGTTGTGATTTTGGATCCTGAGCTGACTGAGTCAATGCCATTGCCGGTCGCTAGACTGACCGCGCTGGATGCTCTTTCTCATTCCTTAGAAAGTGCGGTTTGTAATAACGGAACCGACAAATCAAGGGAGCTTTCGTTTCAGGCTTTCAGGAGCATTGAGCCGGTCATCGAAGTGATTTTAAAAGGCGAGGGTTCGCTTAAGGATCGCAATCGGATGCTGGTTGGTTCGGCATTCGCGGGGAGCGCAATCGAGGCGAGTATGTTGGGTGCAGCTCATGCTGCGGCGAATCCCTTAACGGCTCATTTTGATGTCGTCCATGGTCATGCCGTCATGTCAGTGCTTCCTAGCGTGATGCGCTGGAATGCTCAGGTAGTGGGGTGTGTTTATGACGAATTGAAGCCCGGGCTTATCGATTGGGTCGAGTCATTGTATGAGCTTGCTGAGTTACCTCCGGTTGTGGTGCCCTCCGAAATGATCGTGCAGCTTGCGACAGAGGCGGCAGAGCAGTGGACTGGACAATTTAATCCCCGGCCGTTAACCGTGATGGATTTTGAGGCGCTTTATCGACGCGCGTTTCGGGAAAGCTGAATTGATCGTGGTGGAATTTGTGTCACACTGGGGGTATGAAGAAGATGATCTTGGGAATGTTGTCGCTGGTAGTGACGGCGTGCCATGCTGACGAAAAAGAAGCACAGAAGAAGGACCGTGATGATTGGCCAGTGGCGCGTGGAGGCGCAGGGTTATCGGGGCAAGTCGGGGTGGAATTACCTCCAAAGCCGGATATTAAGTGGATGGTTCAGACTGAAGGAGCAATTGTAGGAGAGACAGTGGTTTCCAAGGATATCGTGGTCTTTGGAAATAGCGCGGGGCTTTTGACAGCAGTAGATTTAAAATCGGGAAAGAAAAAATGGCAGAGAGAATTCGAGCAAAGTTTTGAGGCAGCACCAGCAATTTTGGATAATACCATTTTCATTGGTTGTGAAGATATGAAGCTTTACGCGCTCGAATTGGAGACAGGTAGGGATAAGTGGTCAATCGAGACTGATGACAAAATCACGGCGGGAGTGAATCTGACCAAAAGTCCGGATGGGAAGACACACTGGATCGTCATGAATGGTTACGACGGGGTTTGTCGTGCGCTGGATGCAAAATCGGGAAAAGAAATTTGGAAGCATGAGACCGAACAGCCGATTAATGGCACCCCGGCTGTCGTTAACGGAAAGTGGGTTGTTTTTGGGGGGTGTGATCACTTTCTTTACACGTTGAATTTAGCGGATGGGAAACCCTTGACTAAAGTTGAAGGCGAAGCGCCCATTGTCTCGACGGTGGGAACGGAAGGGAGTTTTGTAGCATGGGGGGATCATTCGAACAAAGTGATGGGAGCTAATTTGGCTTCAGGCGAATTGGAGTGGAAATACAGTGATCGGAAGTTTCCTTTTATGGCAGCGCCGGCAGTAGATAAGGAAAATGTTTATATTGGTGGGCGAGACAAAAAAATCCACGCAATCTCGCGTGAGAGCGGAGATGCGGTTTGGAGATTTAAGACGGGTGGGCGTGTTGAGAGTTCGCCAATTATCTTTACCGATGGTGTGGTATGTGGCTCCAGCGATGGGCGCTTGTATGCCATCGACTTAAAGAATGGAGACGAAGTCTGGAAAATTGATCTTGGCGAATCGCTGGTGGCGGCTGCAAGCTACGCCAAGGGAATAATCTTAGTAGGAAGCGAAGATGGAACTCTTTTTGCGCTGGGGAAAAAGTAGAGTCAGACTTTTGTCTCAAGCCACTTTCCGCGAAATGCGATGGCGATAAATAGTCCAGCCTGAATGAAAAGATCGATACTCATAAAAGTCCATATTTTAATCAGGGTGAGTTCGAAGAAGGCATCGTAAACGGTTATCCCGATGATTCGAATAAGGATCAGGCAGGTAAAAGAGCATGCCATCACGATGCGTGTTGCTCCGGCGCCGCGCAGGCAGGTTTTCAAGACGATGGTGGTAGCCAGTGCGGGTTGAAAAATTCCGCAAATGAAGACGAGCGGTCCGGCGACCGCAATGAGTTGAGTGGCTTGGGTGTCGGTTTCGGGGAGGATAAGACGCACGATGACTTCTGGGGCCAGGAGGAAGAAAACGCCAATTGCACTCATGAAAGCGAGAGCGAAGAGCCAGGCGGTCCGAAGAGCTTTTAGAGCCATCTTCGGATTATTAGCTCCGAGATATTGTCCGACCAAGGTGGCTGTGGCTGTGCCGATGGCAAAACCGGGAAGGAAAGAGAGGGATTCGACCCGAATAGCGATAAAGTGAGCACCAAGGGCTCCGTCGAAAGCGAGCCCGGTGATAAAGCGGAGGACGTAGGCATGGATCATCCACATGCCGAGCATTTCGACGCCCTGAGGCAATCCAACCCGGCCGATGCGCGCCATCATCTCACGCTGTGGGGTCCAATCTGCTTGTCGGAGGGTCAGGGTGATTTCTTCTGATTCGGGTTTGTGTTTTCGGCTGAGTATAGCGACCACTACAAGGGTGCCGAGAAGCCAGGCGAGGAGACTTCCCCAGGCGAGCCCGGCGATACCCATGCCGCCGAGAGGAGGATCTAGAAATACGAAAGCAGCACTCAAGATCATATTGCACATATTGATGAAGAGCATGATGAAAAAGGGGGTGCGGGTGTCCCCGATGGCGCGCAGGGCATTCGTGCAGGCGTAGAATATTCCGAGGAAAGGGCAGGACCAGGCGAGGATCGAAAGGTAGTTGAAGGCGTATCCTGAGGCAGCGTCCGAGAGGCCGAAAATCTTGATGATTTGGGGAAGACTAAGTCGGATCATGAGTCCAGAAAGTATTCCCATGAAGAGCCCGGCGAGGATGCCTTGGACAAGGCCTTGACGTGCTTCTTCCGGTTTACGTGCTCCAGCGGCGCGCGAGACAATGGCGAGGACTCCAGTGGCGACGGCTCCTTGCAATATCATCATGAGCCACATCGCGTAGCCACCAAGGCCGAGGGCGTCCATAATGGCAACGCGGGTGTCGCCATCGGCCATGCGGGTGGCGAGGATAAGGTCCACGGTATTGACCATGAAGCTTAGGATTTGTTCTAGCAGCGGCCAGATGGCGAGAGTGATCACTTGTTGCCCGAGCGACATTCGACCGAGCCGTCCAGCGAGGGTGCCGTCGACTTCTTGAATGCTGGAGCGTTGCTCGGCTTCGATGATTTTCCCAGGGCGGGCCATATTGACGCGCAGGGACATAGCTGACAGTTGGCCTGGGGGACATTTAATAAAAACTAAAACCGCTAGAACCTCTGTTGGGATTTAGTATTTCTTCCGGGTTTTGCTGGCTACGGAGTCGAGGGAAATTACGGTTCAACCTATCGGAGGCCCCAACGGAAGGACCTTGTTTAGGAAACGAATAAATTTCAGGACGGTTCATTCTTCGAGAGTTTTTGATGTTTTTTTCGGGCTGGATCATCTTACCTTATGGCGATGAACATGCGGGGCGAATTAATTAAAGAAGCGAGTCGGTTGATTCGTGAGGCGCGCAAGCGGTGGAATGCGCATGACAAGAACCAATCGTGTCGTCAGGCCAGAGATCGTGCTCTCGTAGCTTATGAAAAGTTGAGTAAAGAGGAGCGCAATGAGCTTCCGGAGGTCTTGAGAGTATGGTTGCGTTATCGCAGCGAAAAGTATTTTGGGACAGGGAGAAATGGAAATGGGATGAGCTCAAAATCATCAAAAGATAAAAAGAAGGAAGCGGCGCCGAATCATGCCGTGGCAGCCCGAAAGATTATGAGTGGGGTGGGTTCGCTTTACATCTTGAGTTCTAAGAGAGGGATTTGTGGGCTCTTTTTTGGCCACCGCGTCGAGCCGTCGACCCTGCCAAAAGATAATTTGAGGGACCGTTTTTTGAATCAAGCTGAGAAGGAACTCGGTGAGTATTTCGAAGGTGATCGTGAAATTTTTGAGGTAGCGATCGACGCTCGCGGGAGTCAATTTCAGCGATCGGTTTGGCGTCAGTTGAGTGCCATTCCGTTTGGTGAAACCCGTGGGTATGGAGAAATAGCGGAGAAGGTGGAAAATCCCAAAGCGGTTCGTGCGGTCGGCACTGCAAATGGAGCAAACCCGGTTTCAATCATCGTTCCGTGCCATCGAGTGATCGGGAAAGACGGCTCGTTGACTGGTTTTGGAGGAGGTTTGGAAATCAAGAAGAAGCTCTTGCAACTCGAGGGGGTTTTGCTGGAGGCGATGTGAGAATCAATGGCCGATCTCACCGGATTGAGCGAAGGCACCGATTTTTTGGTTGAGGGTTTTACACAGGGCGAAGGTCTCGATTACCTCCGATTTGGTTTTTGTGAGGGGTTTTGGGGAATAGTTCTGCGTTCTTAAATAAGGAGGAAAAAAGTTCCCCAATTTAAGAAATTTAGGCAGTTTTATTTTAAGTAACTGATGAGGAGTTACTTGTGAGTCTTTCACTGTGCATTTTTCTAGGTTTTTTTCGAGAACTAGGTCGATTTCATAGTTGTCACGAGTTCACAATGTGTTTACATAGTGTTCATCATGAAAGCACACAATGTTCGACATGCGGTCAAGGGATTCGCCCTGATTGCCACGATATCTGTTCTTCTCCTGCTCACGATGGTGGCTGTCGCATTTCTCTCGCTCTCGGCTCTTACGGTAAAAACAAGCCGATTTGAGTGGGCACAAGAAGAGGCACGGGCAAATGCCCGCTTGGGGCTGATGATTGCAATTGGTGAGTTGCAGCGGGACTTGGGCCCTGACCAGCGTATCGCAGTGAGCGCCTCACTTCTTGATAGCAACCCAGACACTTTGGCAATTGAGGGTGTTAACAACGAGCAGTGGACGGGAGTGGTCAGTTCACGTTTTGACCAAAACCAGAATGGCAGTCCCTTCACGAGGGACATGGATGATGGGGGATTACAGGATGCACGGAATGGTACAAATTTCCGGGTAAGAGATCAGGTTACTAATTATCTGGTCAGTGGGAACGAGGGCGGCCGGGACAAGATGCGAGGCGCCCGCCAGTATCAAGATGCGCTGACTGAGAATTTGCCCCTTGGGAAAGATGTTGTCGAGATTGTGTCGCGAGGGTCGGTTCGTAATCCCCGAGACTTTGTGCGGGTTCGTAAAGTGGTAACTGAGAAGCCTAGATTGACTCCTGACGGACGAACCGAAATTCGTCCAAATGGTGGTTATGCGTGGTGGGTTCAGTCCAACAACCAGAAGGCCCACGTCGGGCGCCCTGACACTCACAGGAATAGCGCGATTGACCACAACAATGGGACGGGGATGCAGCGGATGCTCCATCCACAGGATGCTGAGCCTTTTGTAATTGAAGGAATTGCTCAGGGTCAGGAAAATCGTGATACACGGGTGCTTACGCCCAAGACCTTCACCATCATTAGTGAGTCCAATCGTATCGGAGTGCTGAATAATTTTCATGCGATGACGAGCTTCTCCAGCAGTGTGATTTGCAACGTCCGGGATGGTGGGTTGAAAAAGAATCTCTCTGCCTTCCTTCACAATTCAGATAACGGACAAGCACCTGAGATTCGTGATCTTAATGATCCCAGCCGCCCTTGCTACATCGGAGTTTCTCCCGATGACTTCTTGATCGGTCCTCCGAACGAGCGCTATGCTGCGATTCGCGATGTCGATTTTAATGACACTCAGTTGCAGGATATTGCTCCAACTTTCGAGCTTCTCTGGAATTGGGCAAACCTCGCAAATGAATTTAGTTTTGGTTACGCCTCCACTGGAATTCGTGAGCAGAAAATTTGGCGGGGAGCTCCTTCCCGTAATGGTGGTGCTAATGTTTATGATCAGGAGAATCTCCGTCCGGCGGACCCCCGCAACCTTTCCACGATCAAAATCACCCCGGTGATCGTTGAAGCCTGCGTTTACTACAATCTTGCGACTTACCCACGAGGAAGTGGTTCCGAGCAAGAGCACGCTCTTCGTCTTTGTCTCTATCCGCGAATCGGACTCTGGAACCCTTACAATGTCGAAATGCGTCTCGATAAACCGATGCTCCTTCAACTCTTTTTGAATGGTAAGAAAACCGTAGAATTCGATGGTAAGGTGAACTTCACTCGTGAGATTTACTACGGGGGACGCCGTAACACCTTTGATGGCCAGTATGGCGGTCAGGTTTACTTCAAACTTCCTGCGGTGACCATTCCTCCCGGTGAGACTTTCATTTTCTCGATGGGTGGTGCTCCTCGTGAGCTCAATATTAACCAGTTCGGAGCTAATATTCTTCAAGCCCGCGAGGCTCCCTCGTCGGACAGCTATCTTTTCAAGGACTATCTCTTGGCAAATACCTCTCGCGGACAATATGCCCGGGACGAGGATAACAAGCAGTCCGAGCTAATGCCAACTCCTCCCACTTCATACCGGGAGCGCCCATTGAGCTACAAGGAACATGGCGCAGATAACTACATGTTCATGCTCAAGTATCTGCAAAATAATCCCAATCCTACAATTGCAAGTTTCCGGAATGAGCCGGCTCTTGTATATGCCAGTGTGTCGTTGCAGGCTGGAGGTGGAGATGAATTTCCACTCGAGTGGCCTACTGGAACCGAGGGTGTCGTTCACCAGTTGACTGGTCCTGGTGATCATGTCGATGCAGGAAATCCTCCCCACCCTTTCTCTCGGGATGGGTTCCGGGTTCGATGGCTTGATGAGACCGCCTCAAACAAAGGCGTCAACAACGAGTTATTTCTCCAAGAAGCTCCGCTGGGAAATTTCAACCTTCGCGCTTCCTACATTTGTCGTAATCCATACGACAATGTGACTAACCGGGCCCCGTATTTTCACGGAATTTACACCCGCGATAATCCGAGTGACGAACTCAGCTGGGATAACCTTAATCCTGTTCTGCGCAACGGTTTTCAGACTGGATTCCCTTTCGGAAAGGCCAACTTCGGTGTCGATACAGTGGTTGCCTTTGAGGTGCCTACTCGGGAAGTCGGGATTCCCTCTTTGGGTTACCTCCGGCACCTCCAGTTATCCGAGTATGTCTGGCACCCGAGTTATACGATTGGAACATCGGTTGCTGATCCTAAAGTGCCCACCACGGGAACAATCCCGACCGAAATTCCCGGGAACAACCGGGGGTGGTCTTCAGCAGGACTGGGAACCGGCTACTGGGCTCAGCTCTTTAGTGATATCGTTTTCTACCTACCGGAAAAAAATCACTTAATCTTCGATATGAGCTATGAGGTGAACCATAACCTTTGGTCCGACTTCTTCCTTACTGGAGCAACTCAAAATCAGGTCGCTAACTTTGCCCAAGATCCGGTTCGAAGTCCGCTCAATAACGGCAATCTGAGACTCTGGGATCGCAATGGAGACCCGACTAGTGATTTGAATGATATGTTCCGCGCCGCCGGCCGTCTCATGATTGATGGTGGGTTTGATGTCCATTCCACTAATAAGGAGGCTTGGAAAGCCCTGCTCGCGACGACTCGTGATACTGGTTATGGATCACCAAACCGGACTCCGTTCCCCCGCACGCTCTTCCCGCAGGGTCAGGAGAACGATAAAGCTGAATACTCCACCAAGGTGTTCACAGGCTTCCGGAGTTTGGGTGATCAAGAGATTGACTCGCTCGCCGAGGCGATCGTCCGTGAGGTCAAGGTACGCGCTCCGTTCTTCGGGCTTTCCGATTTTGTGAATCGCCGTCTCACCGAAGATCCAACTGGACGTAACGGTGCGATTGAGGCTGCTCTAGAGCAATCACTCCCTAATCGTGGTCAGAACCAGCAGTTCCCAATCACGAAGCAGAGCCTTCCCAATCAGGGTGGTTTGGTGGCTGAGGGAAATCCTCGGCAGTCCGATCTCACTCGGAGTGACCAGCTTCTCAAGCCGGCTTCCACAGGTTATGGAACTCCTGGATACATCACTCAAGGTGACATTCTCCAAGTCATTGGTTCTGGACTCTCTGCTCGCTCGGATACCTTTACGGTCCGTTCCTACGGTGAGTCCCGTGATATCAATGGCAAGGTTCTTGCAAAAGCTTGGTGTGAGGCAGTTGTTCAGCGCACTCCAGAGCCCGTTAGGCCTGATCAGGTGACTGGGTTAAACCCACGGGTTCCTGAGGATGGAGAGGTGAACTTTGGACGCCGCTTCCAAATTGTGTCCTTCCGCTGGCTCCACGCCGACGAGGTATAATCCTTGCTGCAGGAAAAGCATTTTTGCCCCCAAAAGGCTTCGGTGTCCCGGAGCCTTTTTATTTTCCACTCGACGGTTCGCTGTGGTTGGGTGAATTTGCAGAGAGACATCGATTTAACTTGTTATGAAACCACTTTCCTTTTTTGCATCTGCCTTGATTGCCATTCCATTCTTGCTTCATGCCAAGGCTCCCAAGGAACTTTTAAAAGAAGCTCAGGCTAACGCAGCTCAGTCAAAGAAAGATGTTCTCATGATCTTTTCAGGCTCGGCTTGGCACCCCCAAAGCAAGTCCTTCGAAGAGAAGGTTCTCAAGACCGATCCATTTAAAAAGGCGATGGGTGAGAATTTCGTGCAAGTGCTTTTCGATATTCCCCGGACACGGGATGAGGCTCACGAACATATTCTCGAGCTCGAGCAGGATTATCACTTCAAGACGATCCCATCAGTAGTCCTAACCGATTTTAAGGGTAGGCCTTATGCTTATTCGAGTGAAACCCGTGAGAATGCTGCCGAGTATTTGAAGCACCTTGGGGAGATGCATCAGGTTGGAGTAGACCGTGATAAGGCATTTACTGCTGCCCTCAAAGAGAAGGGACTTAAGCGTGCAGAGCTTTACGTAAAGGCACTGAAGGCTCTCCCTCAGAATTTTATTCGTGATTATTATGCTCCAGAGTTAACGCTTATTGCGGAGGCCGACAAAGATGGGAAGACTGGCTATGTGGCTGAGATCAAAAAAGCCGAAGCCCTTAAACAGGAGAAGGCGCGATATAACATGATGTTTCGTGATAAGAAATATGAGGAGATCGTAAAAGCATCCAAGAAGGATGGGGAAAATCTTAAAGGGGAGGACGCCCAGCGGATTAAGATGTATGAAGTTCAAGCTCTCTATTCTTTGAAGAAGTATGACGAAGCCGTAGCTGCGATTGAGGTCATGAAGAAACTTGCACCTGAGTCAGACCTTGGCAAGCAGGCTGATAAATTCAGTGATCAAATCAAGGGGGCAAAAACCCGGGCGGCGAAAATAAAGGAGATGGCCAAAAATCCGAAGCCTCGTAAACCAATTGTCTCTAAGCCGGTTGCTATCGTCACTGATATCAATGAGCTAAAAAAAGACGCAAAAACAGCAGAGGAGGATTTGGTCAAAGCGATCGCTCGTGAGAAAGATTTACAGACAGCCAAAGCCAAGGTTGATCAGGAAATAAAGACGGCTGAGGCGGCTTTAAACACACTTCGTGATGCCGGTAAGAAAGCTGATACTGCCCTCAAAAGTGCCGTTACGGAGCGTGAGAAACTAGCCCGTAAAGCTCAAGCAATGAAGGACGTGGTAGAAAATCACGAGGCGATGGAAAAGCGTAAGCGCGATATAAGCGAGCTGGAGAAGCGTGCTTCTGCTCTGCAAAAGCAGGCAGATGATCTCCGGGAGCAAGCCGATAAGATCAAGAAAGGAAAATAGCCCGGTGTTTCGATTGGCCCTCGTTTTAGTCCTGGTTCTTCCTCTTCAAGGGGCTTGGCTCACTGATCTTAAAGAAGCGAAGAGGCAGGCATTTGAAGAAAAGAAGGACGTTTATGTGGTCTTTCTAGCTACTGAAATTTCCGGAGCATGTGTTCAATTCAAGAAGCGCGTGCTTTCCCAAGACTTATTTCAAGAAGCTATTGTGGACCGTTTCGTGCCTGTTCTTTTCGATGTTCCTCTCAAACAGACTCCTGGGATGGTTTCTCCGCTTGCTGCCAATCGAGAGGTGGCAGAAAGTTTTGGAGTTGATCGGTATCCGACGGCCTTTTTTCTAAATTCTAAAGGGATCGTTTATGCTCGGGAAACCGGGGCAGCCATTAATGGACCATTAAAGCACGCTGCTAAAGTCATCCAACGATCCGATAATCAGGTTGCGAGATCGAAATCGATCAAAGAAGCTTATCAGAAGAATGGTCTAGAGAGGGCTAAAAGTTTGGTCGCTTTGGTCAAGAGCACTCCTCAGGGAGCGGATCCCTCCCTCAACGCTGACCACCTTGAGGAAATGGCAAAGCTTGATCCCGATGACTCGCTGGGCTTCCGAAAGAATCATCTTGCGGAAAGAGGATTTGCGAATCTGAATCGAAGCCTTAAGAAGGTGTTCCACAAGGATTCCTATGATGAGGTGATTCAATTGGTCGACGATTATATCACCAAGTTTGAACCTAAAGGAGCGCTCCTACAAAAAGCTCTTTTTCCTAAGCTTGCTGCTTTAAATCATGGTCAGCAAAAGGCGCAGGCGATTAAAGCTGCGGAGGCAGTGATTGCAGTCGATGCCAATTCGGCACATGGAAAACTCGCCTCTCAGATCCTGAAGCGGCTTAAGTCAAAGTAGCGGGGTGGATCATTAAAGTGCCCGCCCGTATGAATCGCAGCGGTTGTGCCAACCTGGTCTCCAGCGTGACTCACCGCGTGCTCTCGGAGAATTGGTAATTCGCAGATCAAGCCTTCTCTTGGCTGCTGCGCAAAATTCGCGTGCGGCGGCTTGTCCTGCCGGAACATCCTTCATCTCCATGAGAACCCACATCAGTCCCCAGCCTTGATTGTTATAGCGCTCGGTGGGGTTTGTTCCGTCGCCCTTAAAGTTGACGTAGTCAACCAAGGCATAAACGCCATTTGCGCTTGAGGCTACTTTTTCGTAATTCGCTTTGATACGTGCCCGCTTTTGGATTGGTGCGGCATGCATAATCGTAGGAAGAGCCGCCTGCGATTTGTAAGCAATGAACTCGGTCTGGATCGTTATGTTCGCTGCCAACCATTTGCGAAGACCGGCCAACTGCGGGCCGTCGAAATCGCGGATGAAGGAAGGCTTGTTAGGCCAAGGGCAATGGCGGTTTCGGCCAACCATGGGAAGCTGTAGACCTCTCTGCATGGCGTATTTAACAAACTCCGGCCAAGTCTCGCTCCAACGACCGTTGAAACCTCTAGGATACCAGATGAAATGTCCAATTCCAAGTGATGGAAACTCCTCCCCGTCATTCCAATGAGTTAGGCCGGTGATCTTACCTGCTGATTCATTTTGCCAAATTTTTCGACCAATGGATGATTTTTGAGCCGCGGTGAGCTTTAGCGCTCCGGCGTTCAGAGCTGCTGTGGGCTTAATTGGGCGAGTTCCGGACGGTTGGGTTTGGCTAACTGGCGGGTCCGCTGAGCATCCAGACATGAGGCAAAGGATAGGCAGAACGAATCGAGCAACTTGCATATCGGGAAGAATGCGCTCAAAGTCGAGACATCGCAATGGACAAAAACGAACTTCTTAAAGTCCTCACGCCCAGTTCTCAAGATGTCGTGAAGATTTTTCTTACGGCCGTCATTATTCTTATCGTGACCAAGCTTCAGCTATTGAGCGATCGACTTTCGGCTCTCCTTATCGCCCTTCCGCTCACTTCAATCCTCGCGATGATCTGGATGAGGCATGAAAGTAAGATTCCCAATCAAGCCACCCGGATAGAGAGCATTGCCAACCATGCCTACTATACTTTCTGGTTTGTCTTGCCGACTCTTCCAATGTTTCTGGTGATTCCGTGGATGCTTCGTAAAGGTCACGGCTTTTATTTCACCCTCTTCGTAAACGCGATGCTCACTACTGCTCTTTTTTGGCTATTGGTGGTGATCCTTAAAAGGTTTACCAATATCGAGTTGATGTGATGAAGTTCCTTTGCCTCCTTCTCTTAACTGTAATGTCACTTGCCGCGAAAAATCGTCTCTCTGAAACTGATGCTAGGCGTTTCGCTGATCTCGCGCTTGCCGGGCTTAATCGGGAATTTCCTAATAAGCCGGGAAACGTTTTACGTTCTCCGGAAGATGCTAAAGCTCCCAGCCAACTCACACCTGTTTTTTTTGGCCATTTCGATTGGCATTCGTCGGTGCATGGTCATTGGACTTTGGTCCGTCTCGTCCGGCTTTTTCCAAAGGCGAAATGGAATCAATCGGTGCGAGCGGAGCTGGCCAAGAAGCTAACCCGAGAGGGCCTCGTAAAAGAGGCGACCTACTTGAAAAAGAACCCTTCTTTTGAACGCATGTATGGTTGGGCTTGGGCTTTGCGCTTGGGGATTGAACTTCGCGCCCTTGATGATGCTCAAGGAAGAGAGTGGGCGACCTTTTATCGGCCTCTCGAGGAGGCGATCGTCCGAAATGCAAAATCATACCTTCCCAAACTTGATTGGCCAATCCGATGTGGTTTCCATCCTGAATCATCTTTCGCTTTAGGGCACTTGTTAGACTGGGCTCGTGCGACTGGAGATCAGGGCTTCGAGGATCTCTTGGTCAGAAAGGCAAAAAATTTCTACCTTGAAGATGTAGCTTATCCGGTTCGCTATGAGCCCAGTGGAAACGATTTCTTCTCACCTGGATTGAATGAAGCAGATCTCATGCGTCGAGTTCTCCCGGCTGCTGAATATGGCATGTGGCTTGAAAGATTCTTTCCGGGATTTGAGCTGGGGAATCTCAAAACGCCGGTCACGGTGAGTGATTTTGAAGATGGCCATTTGGTTCATCTGGTTGGCTTGAATTTGAATCGAGCGTGGAACTTACGAGGGATTGCAAACGCGTTGGATGGTGGTCCCAAATCCGAATTATTAAAGGTTGCGGATGCCCACGAAAAGTCGGGTCTGCGCGATGCCATCAGCGGCCACTACGAAGGGGATCATTGGCTGGGAACCTTCGCTGTGTATCTTCTCACCGGAGCCGGGGAAACCGGAAATAAATGATGAGTCTGGAGAAAATTAACAGCCTCCTTACGGCGCTTTCGACCAATCCATTTTACCAGAATAAATTGAACGGACTGACTTCCGTATCTTCGCTTGAAGAATATTCGGAGAAGGTGCCTTTTACGACCAAGGCGGAGTTAGCGGCTGATCAAAAATTGCACCCACCTTACGGGAGTAATCTGACTTTTTCGCTCGAGAGCTATCATCGTTTTCACCAAACCAGCGGAACCAGTGGGCAGCCGATGATTTGGCTTGATGATAAATCGGGTTGGGAGTGGCTATGCGAAAATTGGGCATGGGTTTGGCAAAAGGCCGGAGTGACTCCCGGGCAAGCTGCCTTTTTTCCATTTTCCTTTGGCCCGTTTTTAGGATTTTGGGCGGGCTTTGAATCAGCCGCCGGACTTGGAATTCGCGCTATTCCAGCGGGTGGACTCTCCAGTGAAAATCGGCTCAGAATGATGGAGAGACTACGTCCTGAAATTCTTTGCTGCACTCCAACTTATGGACTTCGACTGGCCGAAATCGCGGATGATGCGAAAAGCCTTGGGGTTGAAAAAATCATCGTGGCTGGTGAGCCCGGAGGAAGTCTGCCGGAAGTTCGTAATCGTCTTCATAAAGCGTGGGATGCCGAGGTGATTGATCATCATGGAATGACGGAAATTGGACCGGTAACAGTGAGTGATATTGCTGATCCCAGACGATTGCTTATTCGTCATGAGGCTTACTTTTGCGAGGTCATCAATCAGGACGAACAGGGGATTGGTGAGCTGGTTCTTACAACTTTGGGGCGTCACGGTTCGCCGATTTTGCGCTATCAGACGGGCGACCTAGTGCAACCGGATGAGGACTTCGCACTCAAGGGCGGAATCATCGGGCGCGCCGATGACATGGTGGTGGTTCGTGGCGTAAATCTCTATCCGGGAGCGGTTGAGGAAGTCGTGCGTTCGGTTGAGGGCATTCTGGAATACGAAGTCTTGATTGAGGAAGTGAATTCCATGGTGGAAGTCCGCCTTCGTGCCGAGGGATCTGGAGCGAGCGAACTTGAAGGTCGTCTGCGCGAGGTTTTCAGCCTGAGGATCCCAGTGGAGGAGGTTCCGGAGGGAACTCTTGAGCGATTTGAAATGAAATCGAAACGTTGGAAGCGTCGCAACTAACGTAATTTACTTCCTCCAGCCGATTGGCTGGGTCCACGCTTGTTCCTTTTGATCGGAGTAAGATGGATTTGGGTGTTTGCGAGTGGAGGTGATGACTGCGCGCACATAAAGTTCATCTCCGCTGAGTTGGTATTCGGCAATGGGGCCGGACATGGTTGCGAAAACTTCGCCAGTTGTGTCCGGGGTGCTGCGACGTGTTCCGATAAATTGGGTTTCAAAATCCACCCCTTCCATAGGAGTGATTTCGATAAGATGTTTTCGGGACCCTTGGTCGTATCTCACCTCCTCTAGCACGACGCCGGTCGAAGCATAAAATTCTCCTCGCTCCATTGATTTGACCAATTGATTGGCGTCTAATTCTTTGGCCCAAACCATGACCCATCCCCGCCCTGGCGATACGTTTCCGCCGTGGTAATAGTGGGAGTCGTCAGTAGCCACTCCAAAGAGTGGGGGAGCATCGTGTGTGAGCATGCGCAGGGTATTTGCCATATCCCAGATTGCTTCATCACTTGGGTGGTCCGTGTCGCCAAGGTGGTTGATGCTTGGGTGTCCGTTGTAAACCTCGAAAAATTGTTCTTCCACAACT
Source organism: Akkermansiaceae bacterium (assembly GCA_022424905.1). Taxonomy (GTDB): domain Bacteria; phylum Verrucomicrobiota; class Verrucomicrobiia; order Verrucomicrobiales; family Akkermansiaceae; genus SW10. The sequence goes on from JAKMGP010000061.1 coordinate 17,406, forward strand.
TCGGCCAGTTGCTGTGGAGTGACGGACCAATGGAAGTTAGGGTGATTAAGGTGTGTGAGAATAGGGCGGTTCAGTCGTTCTGACTGCTCTTTGACTGCTCGCAGATTATTCCGCATTGTCTCGACCACGGAGTCGCCTCCCTGCGGTTTTATGACCTCACCCAAATTAATAGCGTTAATATGAATGTGATATTGCCGAAATTTATCGGTAATTTCTTCGGCTTCAATGAGAAGGAAATCACCATCGTTTTCAAAGCGGGGGCGAATTTCCTCAAGAGTTTTTAAGCGGACTTCCTCACTTCCGGGCTCGCCTCGAAGTTCTACCCAGTCTTTGCCAAAGCGCTCGAGGTATTTCGCAACCGTGCCGCTATCTCCTTTTTGGCGGCGTTTCTCGACTTGTTTTATGGGCATCCATCTCTGGCCGCGGCTAAGTGTGTTGTGATCGGAGAGAGCGAGGAAATCATAGCCTTCTTTTTTATACCAATCTACGATCATTTCCGGCAGATCATTGCCATCGCTCCACAAGGAATGGGTGTGCGTGTTTCCCTTGAACCAGCGACCTTTCTCGACCCACTCGACGCTTCGTTCCTCCGGTTCACGCCACTCTCGGTAAACGATTACGAAAACGACGGCCAACAGGAGTAAGAGTGGGATGTATATTTTTGCTTTCATCGTCGAGGTCCCCTACCTCGTACAAGATAAGGAGTTGAGTTACGAACGAATTTGTGCCGTCGCGTTATTACAATGAGATTTTGAGCCCCGCAGGCCAACCTGATTTTTAGGGTCATCCTATTGTTCGTCTTGATGAGGAGTCAGCCGGTTCACTTTTTTTTGGATTTCGTGATGTGTGGTGGGCGAAGGTAAAAAGCTTCGACGGGCATATTTAGGAGATCTTCCTGCTCGGCCGGCGAGCGTGCGAGCCACGACCTGAGGAGCCCTTCGGCATTTGAATGACTTTCTAGGCAATCGATATTCTCGGGAAGGCGCTGGAGTGGTTCAAATGTGACTTTGGGCCCTTCGCACCGAGCTAGGAATCTCGAAAATTCTTCTCTATCTAGGAGCTTGGGAGGGATTTGAGCCCGACCATTTTGGATTGGCATGAGAAAATAGGAGTCCCGCCGCGCATCTCCCACGGCCCAGATCGTTTCGTTAAGAAACGCCTCGGGGACTCCCTCGAACGAGCAGAGACCAGCGACCCGGCATCCGTGAACTTGGGCGATCGCTTGAGCTGTTGCAATCCCCACCCGTGTCCCGTTGTAGGACCCAGGGCCGATACCGACGACGACAGCGGAAAGTTTTTCATCGGAGGGGAGTTTGCTGAGCAGATCTAGCAAGGGAGTGAAGAGATCACATTCCTGAGATCGTTCGCTTCGAAAGGATTTCTGGGAAAGAATGCCGCTTTCGTTGGCCAGGATCATGGTAGCTTGGGCAACACTCGTTTCTAGGGCGAGGATTGTGTGGTTCGTTGTCATCGCCATCTTCGGGAGACAGTTAATTTTCTCTAACTAAAAAACTCAAACAATCTTTGCGGGAAACCCTTGCGAACTTTTGTTGGTGGCACTATTGCTCTGTATCCCTAACTTTCACCATTTCTATTTTTATGTCTGATTACGCCAAAGGTCTTGAAGGAGTTATTGCCAATGAATCTGCACTCTCAAACGTTGAAGGTCTCGATGGCCGCCTTTCTTACCTGGGTTATTCTATCGATGAGTTGGTCGAGAATTGCAGTTTTGAGGAGACCACTTACCTTTTACATTTTGGTAAGTTGCCAAATACAAGTGAGTTAGCTGATTTTGAGAAATCTCTTCGGACGAATCGCGAAATTCCTCAAGGCGTCATTGATTTCTTGAAATCCGCGCCGAAAGACGCAAATCCAATGGACGTGCTCCGGACCGGAGTTTCTATGTTGGGGCTTTTCGATAAACGTGCCGGAATTGGTGAGCCGGATCAAGATGCCAACCGTGAGGTTGCTATTTCCCTCTGTGCTCAGACTTCGGTTATTGTCGCTTACTACCACCGCGCCCGTCAGGGGCTAGATTTGCCGCCTGTGCGCGATGATCTTTCTGAGGCAGGTCACTTCCTCTACCTCATTACAGGCGAGGAGCCTTCCGAGGCTGCGACCAAGACTCTTGATATTGCTTATATTCTTCACGCCGATCATGGCATGAATGCTTCGACATTCTCGGCTCGTGTGACCGTTGCGACTCTTTCCGATTTTTATTCTGCGATGACCTCGGCTGTTGGAACGCTTAAAGGCCCTCTCCATGGAGGTGCCAACGAGGGCGTGATCAAGATGCTTCAGGAAATCGGTAGCCTCGATAAGGTCGATGCCTACGTTGAGGACTGCCTAGAGAATAAAAAGAAAATCATGGGAATCGGCCACCGCGTCTACAAGGTGCTCGATCCCCGCGCTCCTCATCTCCAGAGGATGGCGATCAAGCTGACCGAGGAATTGGGTGAGACCAAGTGGATCGACATGTCCGAGCGGATTGCGACTATGATGCGCGAGCGAAAGGGGTTGAATGCTAACGTCGATTTTTATTCTGCGACCGTCTACTACTCTCTCGATATTCCGACCGATCTCTTCACACCAATCTTTGCGATTTCACGCATGGCCGGTTGGACTGCACAGGTTCTTGAACAGCTCGAGGATAACCGTCTCTACCGCCCGCTCACCAAGTATGTCGGGCCGAGTGAGCTTTCGAAAGTCGTTCCGATCGAAGAACGCTAAAAATGATCTTCTAGATTCTAAGAATCATAATTCCGGAGTGTTAATTCGCTCTTGAACCGTGATTTCAATTGATTGGAGGCTAGTTGCTAGCTTAGTCGCCGTTCGCAAGATTGAGCGTCCAGGCGCCAGCCTCACCGTCCTTGGTAAAGGATTTATCAGTAATTTTGATCGTCTCTTTTTTGAGAGGGCCAGTGGTTTCGCTGTGCCCCTTAAATTTTGCTTCGTTGTGGTGAAGCGTGATTGATTCGGTGGCGGTGGGACTACCGCTGCTGGCTTCAATCCGAAGCAAAGAATCGCCTTCTTTTTTCACTTCCGAGAAAATTCTGGTGATGAACTGAATCTTGGGATTCGCTGCCAAAGCAATCGCAGATGAGTATGAGAGTTCTTTAGTGTCGAGCGGGTCAGCCGAATACCAGGAAACGCTTTCCTTCGTTTCGCCAGCGTCGAATTCGATCTGCCGCATATTCTTGAGGGAAACGGTCGCGGTCGGTGAATTGGTATCACGCTCTAAAACAAGGAGGGTAAGACTACCTTTGCGGTGGGCAAAGGTAGGAGTCCAGGCTCGCGGAAGAAATCCGTAAGCACTCAATTCGAGATTTGGATTGGTAGGAATATCAGTAATTTTGATTTTTCGAAAATCCGGTTTTTGACCGCTGATTGAGTAATAACGTGCGCCGGCTTTGAAGATGCGTCCGCCATCGTTAATTTCCCGCTTTTGATTAATTTTCCCGCCCTCGGCATTCCATTTGATTAAGTCGACTTCGCGGATTTGTTTTTTTGTGACAAGGCTGGGGAGCTTCTCGATAATTCCAGCAACGGTGTCATGCTCTTCTGCGACTGATTTCTTGATGAGGTAGTCACTGAATTTATTGGGCATTTCGAGGATCCAAGCCTCTTGTGCGGTAAGCGTAGTGCTGAGTGCCATCAGCAATAAGAATAATTTTGGAAGCAATTTCTTCATCTCCTTTACAAAGTCATGGAGATCAGGGTCTTGTCCAGCGCAAAGGAAGGCGCTATGGCTAGCGGAGCAGATGAGTGATTATCAAGCAACGAGTCGATTTGACGTTAAGACCCTAAAATTAGGTTCGGCGATGCATATGCGGAACCGCCATCCAATTTTCCTGTTGTTTCGATATTTCTATCTCATTTTAGTTCCGATCGGAGCGCTTCTTCTCTACCTCGGTGAGCGGACTTTTGGTTTTCTCTGCATTCTCGTTGGCCCTTTGCTTTTCATGCGGAAAACTTTCTGGCAATACCGCCTTATTCATAGCTCGAAGTCTTCTCCTGAGGCGGGCCAGATGCTGACTTGGACTTTTTCCGAAAAAATGGTCCATCAGGAATCAAAGGGTCATGAGAAGACCCTAAAATGGCGTGAATTTGAAGATCGCTACTTGTCTCCCAAGGGGATTTTGCTCTATCTGCAGAAAGATCAATATTTCATTTTACCAAAGTCGGCCTTTTTGTCGCAAGAGGATTTTGAGGCCGTGAGCAAAATGTGTGAGACTAAGATTTCTGCTTTATGAAAAGGGTTGAAATTTACACAGATGGAGGGGCCCGCGGAAATCCTGGGCCGGGGGGATTTGGGGCAATCGTCATTTTTGGCCAGCACTGTAAGGAGCTAAAAGGGGCATTTGATCATACCACTAATAACCGCATGGAGCTTATGGCGGCGATCGCGTCGCTAGGAATTCTTAAGGAGTCGTGCGAGATCACTTTGTATTCGGATTCTAAATATCTCGTCGACGCGATGACCAAAGGGTGGCTGGTCGGTTGGAAGAAGCGTGGGTGGATAAAATCAGATAAGAAACCAGTGCTGAATCGTGACCTTTGGGAGCAGCTTGACCAAGAGGCTGCAGGGCACACTATCGCTTGGAAGTGGGTTAAGGGACACGCTGGCAACACATTCAATGAGCGTTGTGATGCCTTGGTGCATGAAGCAATTGATGCCGGAAAATTTACCGAAGACTCGGGCTACCTTGCTCAACAAGCTCAGGATCCGGAGTTATTTGGTTAGGGTGCGTTTTTTTATTTTGTAGCGACAGCATAGCGAATCAGGGCTACCTTACCTTATCGTGAAGGTAATGTTGTTATTGGTAGCCGTAGGGCTTCCGGCGAGTGGGCTGATTTTCCGAGATGGTTTAAGCCCTGCCGCGAACACACGCACCGCGCCCACTGGTGATTATGCGGGTAGTGGTTGGCAGCATCAGGTGCGATATTTGACTTCGCATGCCACTATTATTTCGCCCAAACATTTCATTACCGCCAACCATCTAGGTGCGAGTCAGGAGCAGGTCACACAGCAGGCCTTTTTTAATGGGGTTGAGCTCAAGACTTTTGCGATAAAAGGAACTCCGGTGAGGATTGGGGATTCTGATCTGCGGGTTTTTGAGATTTGGGAAACTTTCGATGACTATGCCTTGCTCTACACGAAGTCCGATGAGGTCGGCAAAGAGATGGTTGTTCATGGGCGAGGCATTGATCGTGGCGAGGAAGTCGTTGGGAGAGGTTGGAAATGGGGGGCTTATGCGACACAAAAATCTCGATGGGGCCGTAACGAGGTAGGTGGTTCCGTAGATGTCGAAGGGAATGAACTGCTACATTTTGATTTTTCAGACGTCTTGGGGCAGGATGAGGCCATTGTCTCCCCTCGCGATTCGGGTGGGGGGTGGTTTATCAAAGATGGCCCAATTTGGAAGTTGGCTGCGGTCACCTTTTCGGTGGATGCCTCTTATTCGTCTTCTCCGATTCCTTCGAATCAAAATCGCTTTAACGGAGTGTTCTATGATGCAGGTGGTCTCTCTATCGGTAATGACGATTCTGGATGGAACTTGATTCCAACTTTTGGTCAATCTGAGAATCCATCTGATATCCGCTTCTATCGTCAGACCAATGGTTATGGTTCACGAGTCAGTGATCGTGCCGAGGAAATTCAGGCCCTTATTGACCCTGCCATTGAATGGAAAGATCTAAGTCCGGCTGAGAAGTTTGACAATTGGCTCGAGGGAGCAGGGATCTCCCTCTCGGGATTTTCCGATGATTCGGATCACGATGGTTTTTCCAATCTTGAGGAATATCTTGCTGGTTCTGACCCGAGTGATGCGAGCACAGGAGCAGGTCCAATGACGATTGATTATCTTCCGGACGGTTCTCACTCCTTCGTCCTAATAGAGTCGTTGGATTTGGAAGGGCGACACCTTAGCACGGTGCTGGAATCTTCAACCGATTTGGACAACTGGGCTCCGATTGGCGATCTAACGGAGATCTCAAGTGTTCGGGATAATCCAGCTGGAGTGCAAACTCGCTCTTTAATTCGAACACCCGATCAAAATGGTCCCCTTTTCTACCGACTTAGAATCACAATGGGTGCGTCGAATTAGTTGGAGAAGCGCGCTGGGAATCAGGGTCAAATCCTCACCCTTTTGGGTAGGCCGCTTTTTCTCGCGGAGGCCAAGATTCGTCCCGATGAAATGATGGGCCATTTCGTCTGCTGGGCTGTGTATAATACACATAGGAATTCTTTGCCTTAAAGTCACAACGTTTTTCAGCGTTTGGGAGTAAAGTCCCAAGCTTCCGTTTTCTCGTTGAGCTTTTCGAGAAAGGCGCCAGATGAGAAAGCGAGGAAGAGCGCAGCGTCGCCTTTCTTGTGGCGATTAAGGGCGTAAATTTTTTTCATGGCGGGGACAGCTTGCTTAGCTTGTGAACCAAGGAGTTCTATCGCACGGCAGGCACGGAGTGCGACAGGCCAGCTTGAGTTTTCCAGTTCGTCGATAAGAACCTTCATGGCTTTTTTGGAGTAGCGACTTTCTGTGGCTAGCCAAGCGGCAGCTTCGATACTCGCTTCAGCGCTCTTTGTTTGCCCTAGGTAGCGGAAGGCATCATCTTTATGTTTGTGATTAGGGGAAGAGGCCTTGAGGGCGTTGATCACCCAAAAATTGATTGAGGGATCGTTGCACCCAAAAAATTTAAGGGTGGATTTACTGTCTCCCCCAACCGAATCAGCGACATTCCAGACTTGATCAAGCTCGAGCTTTCCTTTCCGAGCAAGATCTGCGATCGACTCTCTATTTTTCTCAACTAAGTCAGCCATGACTCCTTCAGGTAGGCATCCTACGTCTCGAATTTTTTTGCGAATCCTTTTTAGGGCTCGTTGGGCTTTTTCGAGCGAGACCTGCTGAGTGGGGCTCAATTTTTCGAGGGCAAGGTTACGGGTGTTCTCGGGGTCGGCGAGGCAATCATAAAACTCAATAGGAGCCCGCTGTGGTGAGATGTAATGAGTTTGTTCGCTTGAAAGGCGCGTCCGAGTATTAAGTGAATAATTGGTAATTTCATTCCGGATTTCACCTAAGTCTGAGAAGACGGAAGGCTGGTTCCAACCGAGAAATGGGTGATAGTTGCGAATGTATAGCCAGCGGTCGTTGCGAACCGAACGGGAGCAGTCAAAGACCTCGTCGACCCGGTCACGGGCACCATAGATCCATTCACGGTTGTTTTGTTGACTGAGAAAGTTGTGTCCCTGCATGTAGGCCGGCGCATCAATCCCGCAAAGCGCGAGTACAGTCGGTGCGAAGTCGACAAAGGATACCAACTTGTTATTTTTGCTGCTGCGATTTTCGGACCCGGGGACAAGGTGTTGCCATTTTTTAGGCACTCTAACCATCAGGGGAACTCGCATTCCTGAGTCGGTGAGAAGTCGCTTGTGACGTGGCATCCCCGAGCCGTGGTCGGAATAAAAGAAAACGATCGTGTCTTCGGTAAGGCCGTCTTTTTCGAGCTCAGCAAGAATCCTTCCAGTATTTTGGTCCATCACGGTGACGCAGTCATGAAATCGCGCAAGTTCTCGTCGGATTAGCGAGGTGTTGGGATAGTAAGAGGGAACGCGAACTTTATCCGGTTTGTGAATTTCGTCAGGAGAAAGCTCCGCTTGGATTTCCTTTATAAATACTGAGTAAGGCCAGACCATAGTGCGCGACTGGTGGGTTGTCATATCGTTAAAAATCGCAAAGAAAGGCTGGCCTTTTTTGCGCGTCCGCCAGTGAGCCTTTGAGCTTGATTCAACCCACGACGTTTTGGTGAGTCGCTCTGCATCTGCGGAGTTATAGTCAGTTTTGACATTATTAGTCGTGTGGTAACCAGCTTCGCGAAGGTATTTCGGGAATCCTGTTACTCCCTGGGGGAGTGGGAAAGCAGACCGCATTTGGCCGGTTCCAGTCGTGGAAGGATACATCCCGGTGATGAGGCAGGAGCGTGAAGGAGAACAGACTGGGTAAGCTGCAAAGGCATGGGTAAAGAGAATGCTTTCCTTGGCGAAGGCATCAAGATTTGGAGTGCGAGCATCGGGGTGGCCGTAGCAACCGAGAGCGGGGCTGAGATCTTCGGCGACGATCCAGAGGATGTTGGGTTGCTCAAGAGTTGACGTTTTAGGTTCAAGCTTGCGGGCCCGAATTTTTCGAAATTTCACAACGCCCCCTTTGCCGTGATGCTGAATTCCGAAGTAGCCTTTGAGTTGTTTTTCCTCACGAATGTCGGCGACGGGGTTTCCGTTAACGAAGGTCTCAATGCGATTTCCTTGAGCGATCACTCGGAAATGATTCCACTTGCCTTCTTTAAGTATGCCCTTCTGTTTTGACAGCCAACCCCCAAGCCCGATTCCGTAAATTCCACCGGGGGCTTTTCGGTCGATCTCAATCTGATAGCCTTTTGGTTTTCCTTTTGCTCCTGAACAACGGAATGCGAGGCCGGAATTAAACCCTGTTTCCTTAGGGAGGAACACCTCTAGTTCAGCTTCGAAATCATCCATTTCAATCTTGGAGGTGACCCAGACATTAGTCTTCGAGAGAAGATGGAGTTCGCCGTTAATGGCTTCGAATTGCTCGACTTCTGCGCGCGGATTCCAACCGTTAGTCGATTTTCCATCGAATAGTTCGATCCAATCGGCATGGAGCGGAAAAATGGCGAATACAGTGAGCAGGAATGGTCGCATCTTGCGATCTCACCTGATTTTGCGCGTGAGTTCCACCGATAAAACACGACTTTTACTCATTCGGCCTTCGCTTCAGCTTATAGAATTCTAAATTTTAAGATGATGGCGCTAATACTGGAGCTTTTTTATTCAAAACGGTCTGATCGATGGGGTTCCCTGTGCATGCAGAGAAAAGAGGAAACAAGTGGCTAGGATTGGATCTAAAGTTAGGCCGAAGCTTTCAGTGATTAAAATGGGAGCTTTCTTTTGATCATTGGCCGCATTTTCTTTCCAAGTTGGAGAGTGATACTAAACCTCTCATGCGCAATGTTCGTGGTCTCTTTTGGATCGTTTTCGTGGTCGTAGAGCTCGGTAAAAATGGGCTCTGACTTAGGGTCGCGATGATCGCGCCATTCAATATAGCGATAGCGATTAGTGCGTAGCGCGTAGGCCATGAGATGTTCTTCGAAAAAGTCGCGATCCCATTTTTCACCCATTTGATTTTTGATACGTCCTTCGACTTCTTTTATGAGGGGGCCGAAGAAGGTTTCTCGCATTTCTTTCGATAGCGGATTGGCGGCCCACTCGCGAAGAGCAGGATTGGGATATTGGGTAAGAGCAACTTCATTCCAGTCGGCATCTGCGTTCTTAAGAAGAGGAGCAATGGATTTTCCTTCTAGGCCAGTGGGTCTCGGAAGGCCGGTGAGCTCGCAGAGGGTGGGGAAGATATCAAGGAGTTCCACAATACCTTTCGAGCGAGTGCCAGGCTTATTCATGCCGGGAGTTGTCATGATTAGGGGAACTCGTGTGGCGATTTCGTAGTTGGTAGCTTTCCCCCAAATACCCATGTCACCGAGGTGCCAGCCATGGTCGCCCCAGAAAATAACGATGGTATTTTTGTCGAGGCCAACCTCTTTCAGGGCATCGAGTGTCACGCCGACTTGGGCATCGATATAAGAGGCGCAGGCAAGATAGGCGTGGAAAAGAGTGCGAGAAAGGTCTTCATCGATCGCGCCAGATTTGGGGATGCCTTGCCGGACTCGGAGTTCGAAAGAGGCGTGAAGCCCCATCGAAGCTCCATTTTTTGGGCGCGGAGTGTAGGTGCCAGCGGGGAGCTTTTTCGGGTCATAAAGATCCCAATATTTTTTGGGAGCCACGAAGTTTAAGTGCGGTTTGTAAAGTCCGAGGGCGAGAAAGAAAGGTTTGCTGGGAGTCTTGGCAAATTCCTTAAGGTGGGCTACTGCGCCAGCGGTATTGTAT
>JAKMGP010000076.1 GCA_022424905.1 Akkermansiaceae bacterium
GGCGTAGCTCTACGGTTATCGCAATGGCTGACCTCCCAGGAAAATTTGAGGTCTTCTTGAATGGCAAAATTATCATTAAGTCTGACGGAATTCCTTTGGGTGAAGAACAACGTTTTAAGATTCCTAAAGATATCCTAGTAAAGAATAAATTCAACGCGCTTGTCATTCATATTGGTAGCAAAGGCATTGCTAGGGGCTTGGCTTCGGCTCCGGTGCTGATCGATTATTTCAACGAATTGGTGCTAGATCAGGAGTGGGAGGTTACGACTACCCAGCCTGATGCTGCTGATTTCGAGGCTAAAGTAAAGAAGCCGGAATTTGCCGCCTATTTAGGGAGTCAATTTAAGCTCTCAAGCCGTCCTCTGGCTCGTACAATTAACCCTATCCGTGGTCGACAGATTACTCCCGGGAACGATCTACTCCTATTGGAGACTGATGACGATCTTGCTGTCGAGGGCTTACTGAGCGAGCCAGAAATTGCTCAGCCAACACACTTCAGCTTTGATGCCCGAGGCCGCTTATGGGTCGCTCAATATCGACAGTATCCCTATCCAGCAGGTCTCGAGATGACCGGGCGGGACCAGTATTATCGTTCGAAGTATAATCGTATTCCTTCCGCACCGCCCCATCATGACCGAGGAGTAGACATCATAAGTGTGCACGAAGATCGCGACGGTGACGGTATTTATGAGACAGGCAAAAATGTTTTTGAAGGACTCAATATGGCCAATTCTGTCGTGCGGGGCTGGGGTGGTATTTGGGTTATGCACACTCCATATCTCTTATTTTACCAGGATAAAAATGGTGATGATATCCCTGATGGAGATCCTGAGATTCGACTTGCGGGATTCGGGCTTGAAGATACTCACAGCGTGGCTAATGGTCTCACCTGGGGGCCTGATGGATGGCTTTACGGTGGTCAGGGCAGCACGACCACTAGTAGGGTAACTCGACCTGGATTTAATGATCCACCGATTTACAATGAAGGTCCCCTTGTTTGGCGCTATCATCCTTCTTCCAAAAAATTTGAAGTGTTCGCTGATGGCGGAGGTAATATCTTCGGGCTTAGTTTCGATGCCGAAGGCCGTCTTTTTAGCGGCCACAATGGGAGCGAAACTCGGGGTTTTCACTTCGTGCAAAACGGACAATATTTGAAGCAGGGAAAGAATCCTGGGAAGTTTGGTCCTCCTCCAAACCCGTTTGCTTTTGGGGAACTCTCAATGATGGTAAGCACCAATCCAGTTCCACGTTTTTCTCATTTAGGAATTTTTGTTGATGCCCCAGCTCTTCCCGCCCGGTTGCAAGGGACTTTGCTTAGTGTTGATCCGCTACACCACTATCTCATTACCTCAAGCCGGAGTGTGTTGGGCAGCACTTTTGAAACTTCTGACATGGGATTTCCTCTTCGAAGCAAGGATCTCACCTTCCGACCAGTTTACCTAGCAAATGCCCCTTGTGGTGGTGTGATCATTTCAGATTTTCGTGAACAATACATTGCCCACGGACAAAATTACCAAGGTCAGATTGATCCTGATAGCGGACGTATTTATCGATTACGGGGTAAAAAGGAGCCGTTGATCCGAGACCGGAACTTGGAAGTGAAGACATCGAAAGAATTAGTCAGGTTCCTCAATCATGACAATCTTTGGCACCGACAAACTGCTGTTCGGTTGCTGGGTGAACGGGCGGATCCGACCATTGTCCCGCAATTAAAAAACCTCCTCAATCAGAAGAGTCCTCATCCAGCGTTAGAGGCACTTTGGACTCTCCACCAAATGGGGGAACTTGAGCCGAAAATATCAATCCAGCTCCTTGCACATCCGGTTCCGGTGGTGCGGGCTTGGATTATAAGGCTTTCCGGCGATGATGGGAAACTTGAGCCTGAACTTTTCAATCAAATCCTGAGGCTTGCTAGGAGGGAAGCAAATGCCGAGGTTCAGTGTCAGATCCTCTCGACGGCAGGGCGCCTTGAATACGCACAAGGACTTGCGCTTGCTAAGGCAATTATCGAGCGGCCTCACCATCTTCAGGATCCTTTTATTCCGCTGATGGCGTGGCATGTGGTGGAGACTCACTGCAAGGACCAAGCTGAGGCTGTCTTGGAAGTTTTTAATAATCCTAAGCTGTGGGCATCACCTTTCTTTCTAAATCATATTGCGCCTCGCCTAATGCGCCGCTTTGCAGAAGCGGGGAGCCGAGGCGACTTTCTTTGTTGTGCGCGCCTTTTGGAACTCGCGCCGGATCTGGCTGCTCGCGCCGCCTTGATGGAAGGTTTTGAAAAAGCATTTGAGGGAAGGATAATTCCAGCTCTTCCCGACGAGCTAAATTCGAGACTGGGTCGTGCTTCTCTCTCGTTGCGTATACGGCGAGGAGAGGCGCAAGCTCTGGAAGAGGGCACCAAGCTACTTTCTAATTCGCAGGCCACTTCTGCAGACCGGCTTGCAGTAATCAGAGCTTTTGGAACCTACCAAGGTAATACTGAGGTTTGGAAAAAGCTTCTCACTCTCGCAATCTCGGAGGATACCCCATCTCTTAATCGAGACGCAATAGTCGCCTTGCAAAATTATGACGATAAGGAGATTGGAGAAACTCTCGTGAGTTTTTATGCGAAGTCCTCTCCAGAATTTCATTCCGCCATTCTTAATCTCCTCTCTTCAAGGCCCGCCTGGGCTTTAACTCTTTTGCAAGCCGTTGGACCAAATGATATTCCACCCGATGATTTTGATCGGGATCTTTTGGCTCGTCTTGTCCTCCACGATAATTCCAAAATTAATGATCTGGTTCACGAAAAATTTCCTGATGTCGAAGAGAAAAATCCGTCTCTCCGGTTAGATGCCTTAGAAAAAATTCTTTCTGTCCAACCGGGAGATCCATACGCTGGAGAGTCCATTTTCATGGTGCGCTGCGCCAGCTGCCACAAGCTCTTTTTTAAAGGTGGAGCAATCGGGCCCGATTTGACCCGCTACCAAA
>JAKMGP010000105.1 GCA_022424905.1 Akkermansiaceae bacterium
GTCTTGGTAATCATTAATGCAGACATTCATTAGCTCCCACCGTAACCAGTGCTTATCAATAGCATGGAGTTTATCATCAGGATTAGGCTCTTGTTTATAAAGAGATCTGGCCCATAGAATCCACTGCCGTAAATTCGGTACTGCATCAGTACTAAACACAATATCTTGAGTTAATCTTCTTTGCCTTCCCAATTTCGTTAACTCTTTCGGTATGGTTATATTCCAAGGTCGTTGGTCATCAGGTGGGCTGGGGTAGATACGTTTCCAATGTAGCTCATTGATTGTTGCTTGCCGTTGACCCATGAGTGTAGCTGCAATGATCCATATTGGGTTAAAGGTGTCTTCTTGGCTGAAGAACTTGAGTAGTACTAGAACCTCGCTTGCGCCAAAGCTATAGATGGGATTCGGCCCTTCAAGGTCTCCGTATAGATCTGCATCTTGATATGAATCTTTGTGACATACAATTTCATGAATCTCCTTGGTTGGAAGATTAGTCTTGAGCCGAGTGTAGCGTAAAAGTTGAGAGACCCTCCTGCGTTGAGCATCTAAGGCAGATTCCTTTGTAATCGTTGGCTTGTTGACGTAAGACCTATAGACTTTGGTCAAGGCTTCTATAGTCTTATCAGCAGAGACCAGTGTTTCTATCTTGATTTCGCTTAAGAAAGTGAGTGCTTTAAGAGTAGTTACAATATTCTGATGAGTACTTAGTCTCTTCTTAACGGGATCTTTCTCATACAACGTTATAAAATCACCAAGAGTTTTGCCTTTATAGTTCTTCGCCTTGGTTACAAGAGTCCTACCAGTTTTTAACGCTTCTACTGGATCCAATCCCAACTCCTTCATCTTAGTGCAGTCATATAGCAGTTGTTCGGCATCAATTCCTTGCTCTTGGAGTTTTATCGTTAGCTGGAGGAGCCTAGTTTGATCATTTGGAGCGATAGAGCTTAAAGATGAGCCATGTTCAGTCAAAGAATCCACAATTACTTTAGCTGCCTCATGGCATTCATCTATAGACGGATAGGTTTTTCTCTTTCCTAACCCTTTTACCAAGCCTTTAGGATCTACTCTTGATCGGTATGCAGCATAAAACTGAAGCTGATATGGGCGATTCTTTGATTTCTCACTTGGATCAAAGCGGATCTTGTAGATTCTTTCTCCCTTATGCTTCTCATCAGGGAAAATTATCGTCGTTTTCGCTGTACTGCTTTTGTACGTCATAAATGGGATTTCTACCCCAAAAATTGCAATATTTTCCAGAGATAGACCACCACCATTTCCATCATGAAAAGACAATTCCCTTTTAAAACGTTAATTTATAGAGTATTAGCGGGTTTTTTGTTAACGCAGAATATTTTTGCGGATAAGCCCAATATTATTTTTATTATGGCCGATGATCTCGGCTACGGTGGCTTGTCGTGTTATGGAAGTAAAACGTCCCAGACTCCACATCTCGATAAGCTTGCTTTGACAGGAGTGAAGTGTCTTGATTTCCATTCGAACGGAGTAGTCTGCTCTCCAACTCGGGCTGCTTTAATGACAGGACGTTATCAGCAGCGGAGTGGCGTAGGCGGGGTCATTACTGCAAAGTCTCATCGTGATACGGGTTTGCCCCTCAAGGAATGGACGCTGGGGGAGGCCATGAAGGAGTTCGGTTATGCAACAGCTTTGTTTGGGAAGTGGCATCTAGGATATCCGGCGAAATATAATCCCATTCATCAAGGATTTGATGAATTTGAAGGCTTCGTTTCGGGTAACGTTGACTACCATCGCCACATCGATCAAGAAGGGTATTTTGATTGGTGGAAGCGGGACAAAAAGGAAGATGAACCTGGTTATATTACCGATCTGATTACGGAAGATGCGCTCTCTTTTATCGATCGTAAAAAGGACAAGCCTTTTTTCCTAGTTTTGCATCACGGCGCGCCCCACTACCCGTTGCAGGATCGGGAGACTCCTGGCTTCCGGGTGATCGGGAAAGGTAATCGTGACCAACCTAAACAGAAGGTGGACCGGAAGGCTGTTTATTCTAAAATGGTGGAAATTATGGATGAAGGAGTGGGCCGTATTGTATCGAAGCTTGAAGAGCTTGATTTAAGAAAAAACACTTTAATCGTATTTTGTTCTGACAACGGGCCAGCGCCGGATGGTTCCTCCGGCGGATTACGTGGAAGAAAAGGGCAAGTCTTTGAAGGGGGGCACAGGGTTCCAGGGATCTTCAACTGGCCTGGGCGATTGCCAAAAGGAGAGGTCTGCCAGACCCCGATTTTGACGATGGATTTACTCCCTACTTTTGTTTCGATGGGAGGGGGGGAGATCGAGCCTAAAAGAAAGTTGGACGGGATTGATTTGACAAAAGCTCTGAAGGGAGCGGCCATCACCCGAAGGCCGCTTTTTTGGAAGCACGGTGGTAGCTTGGCGGTTAGAGATGGCGATTGGAAGTTGGTGGTGATAGTTGGGAAAAAAAAGAAGCAAGCTCTCCTTTTTAATTTAGCGGAGGACCGAAATGAGCTGAACAATCTTTCCACAAAGCATCCTGAAATAGTGGGCAGACTAAGCTTACTTGTTGAGCAATGGGTCAAAGACGTCACGGTTGATTCGCCAGTGTCTCAATAGAAAAAGCACTGGTATTGTAACTGGTGATTTTTGATGATTTTGAGGCCGATCAATTCACCCGAATCTTTGTGATTCCTAGTTCGCTCGGGCATCCGGATCAGAGGAGCTTGCTTGCTAGATTCTCTCAGTTTTCGAGAATTGAGCGATCAATCAAAGAGATTCATTTGAGGTGAGTTGGCCTCAGGAAGAGCTTTTTTGGCTTTGGGTGCATTCTGTTTCTCTTCGGTTGGTTTGGCAGAACTCATCTCAAGATGGCTGAGGATTTCTTTGGCTCGATCGAGAATA
The DNA here is from genome assembly GCA_022424905.1 of Akkermansiaceae bacterium. GTDB lineage: Bacteria > Verrucomicrobiota > Verrucomicrobiia > Verrucomicrobiales > Akkermansiaceae > SW10. The sequence continues at coordinate 2,899 of JAKMGP010000105.1, forward strand.
TTTTTCGGCAGACCGGCCAGACGGGCGACCTGAATACCATAGCTTTTATCGGCTTGCCCCGGGAGGATCTTGCGAAGAAAAATGATGTCATCATTCCATTCGCGAACCGCGACATTGAAGTTGGCTACGGCGTTCTTAGAGTCCGAAAGAGCGCAGAGTTCATGGTAGTGAGTCGCAAATAAAGTGCGACATCGTACCTCGTCATGAAGGTGCTCGGCAACCGACCAAGCGATCGAGAGGCCATCGAAGGTAGCGGTTCCACGCCCGATTTCATCTAGGATGACAAGAGAGTGTTTGGTAGCGTTGTTGACGATGAGTGAGGTTTCATTCATCTCGACCATAAAAGTTGACTGACCTTTAGCGAGATCATCAGAAGCGCCGACCCGGCAGAAGATGCGATCGGTAAGACCGATGTGGGCGTGTTCGGCGGGAACATACGCACCGATTTGAGCCATGAGGGTGATGAGGGCGATTTGGCGAATATAAGTCGATTTTCCGGCCATGTTGGGGCCGGTGAGAATTTGGAGAAGGCTTTCCTCGGGATCAATGAGGGTGTCATTAGGAACAAACTTTTCTTCGACAAGGGTTTGCTCGAGAACTGGATGGCGACCATCGACGATTTGTAGATGACGTGATTCGTCAAGAATTGGGCGGGTGTGTTGGTAGAGTTGAGCGGTCTCGGCAAAAGAGATAAGGACATCGAGTGTCGCAAGAGCGTCGGCAGTGTTTTGAAGGGGAACGAGATGATCAGTGACTCCGGCGCGGAGTTTGATAAACTCATCATACTCCAGTGACTTTGCCCGGTCGTCAGCACCCAGGACTTTACCTTCTACTTCTTTAAGTTCGGGCGTGATGAAGCGCTCGGCGTTAGCCATAGTTTGCTTCCGTTGGTAGTCGTCGGGAGCTTGGTCGGCTTTCGCTTTGGTGATTTCAATAAAGTAGCCGAAGACGTTGTTGAATTTAATTTTAAGGGTGTCGATGCCAGTGCGTGCACGTTCAGAAGCTTGCATTTCAGCAATCCATTGTTTTCCAGAGCGGGAGGCATTTCGGAGCTCATCGAGGGCTTCGGAATAGCTGTCACGAATGATTCCCCCGTCTCGGAGTTGGGCAGGTGGCTCATCGACAAGGGCATCCTGCAGAGTCTTTACGAGGTCTGGAAATTCTTGGATGAGATCTGAAATTTGAGATTTGAGATCCGTATCTGCCGAAGGAAGAGAGGCAAGGTCAGCCTTGAGGTCGGGGATTCGCTCGAGCGAGACCTGGAGGGATTTGAGATCGCGAGCATTACCTGATCCTTGGGAGAGTCGCCCAGTGGTGCGCTCGATGTCACGGATTTGCTTAAGAGAATCCCGAAGCTTGGTGAGGAGGTATGGTTCGGCGAGGAGGGAATCGACTAGGTCAAGACGGGCCGTGAGTTCGGAGAGATTGCGAAGCGGGTGAAGGATCCAGTCGCGAAGCTTACGAGCTCCCATGGGGGTTGAGGTCCGGTCGAGAACCCCGAGTAAGGTATGCTGCTTTCCAGAGCGGGAGTCGACAAGGTCGAGGTTGAGTTGTGAAGCTGAGTCGATGAGGACGAAGTCGGCGACATTCCGTACTGAGAGTGCTTTCAGGTGATTGCAATTTCGCCGCAGCTGGTATGTGAGGTAATGTAAAGCTCCCCCAGCGGCAGATAAGGCGGCGGTCATTCCTGAGCAGCCGAAGCCATCGAGCGATTGGACTTTGAATTGATCCTTGAGAGTGTTCAAAGCTTGATCTGACAAGAAGGCATAGGAATCGTAAGGAAGAGAATTCGGGAGCTCGCCAAGCTCTTTGGCTTGGTCTTCCGGAATGAGGAGTTCGGAAGGTGATAGGCGTGTCAGTTCGTCTTCGAGTTGTTGTTGGTCAGCGAATTCGGAGACTGTAAATTCTCCGGTGGTGTGATCGGCGCAGGCAAGCCCAAGGCAAGGTTTCTTGGCGGTGCCACCAAGGAAAACAGCAGCGAGATAATTGTGGCGGGTATCATCGAGAAGAGAAAGGTCATCAACAGTAGAGGCCGAGATGATTTGCGCGATCTCGCGTTCCACAATTTTCCCCGGTTGAGGCTCGGTTGTTTGCTCGGCAATGGCGACTCGCTTGTTGGCTTTGATGAGCTTTGCAATGTAACCTTGCGCCGCGTGGTGCGGAACTCCACACATGGGGATATCATTTCGCTTGGTGAGTGCGACATTGAGAATTCCCGCAGCTGCTTTGGCATCCTCAAAAAACATTTCGTAGAAGTCACCGAGGCGATAGAGGAGAAGGATATCATCGGGCAGGGACCGGCGCATGGCCATATACTGAGCCATCATCGGGGTAAGCTTTTTTTCTCCTGCCATTGCTCTCGCTATTTAAGAGAGCCAAGCCGGCGGGGGGAATCGTGAAATCAAGAAAAGCTTCTTTTCGTCGAATGGGCATCAGTAGATGAAAAGTTACGAGCATTAAAAGGGATCTTGTCAGGTGACTTTCGGCTTTCGGTGGGGAGGAATGGCAGTCAGGCTTTCGGTATGAAATTACATTGTCTTGAGAGTGGGACCTTACTGGAAAAGGATGGCAAGTGCCACGCGGTTGGAAAAGAACTTCTGGGGCGACTCTTTCAGTCAAAGGCGGGGGAAGTCGAGAGCATCTTGGAAGGTGTGAAGACCGCTAATCCGGGGAAAATAAATGGTAGGATTTTGCCGCCGGTCCCTGAGCTCACGGAGATCTGGGCGGCTGGGGTCACTTATTTGCGATCGAAATCGGCCAGAATGGAGGAATCGGAGAAGGCGGGTGGTGATGTTTTTTACGATATGGTCTATGATGCGGAGCGACCTGAGTTGTTTTTCAAGGCGATGGGTTATCGGGCTATTGGTGCGGGTGGGGAAATCCGGGTCAGAGATGATTCTTCTTGGGATGTGCCGGAGCCCGAATTGACGTTGGCAATCAATTCGGGGGGAGAAATCTTTGGATTTTCGGTGGGGAATGATGTGAGTTCCCGTTCTATCGAGGGGGAAAACCCACTCTACTTACCTCAAGCTAAGGTTTACCAAGGAAGTTGTGCGGTTGGGCCATGTTTGTTGCTGGGGCGTGACGCTTTGAAGTCTGATGCTTCGATTCAGCTTACGATTACGCGGGCGGGTGAGGTGGTTTTCGATGATTCCACGGATCTAACGCAGCTGAAGCGAAGTTTTGAGGAGTTAGTGGAGTTCCTTTATCGGGAGCTCGATTTTCCAAATGGGGCAATGTTGATGACGGGGACAGGACTAGTGCCGGGATCGGATTTCACACTGACTCAGGGGGATTTGGTGGCGATTGAGATCGAAGGTCTTGGGGTTCTGGAGAACGTGGTGGGTTAACGAGTCGGCGCTTTTGTAGATTGCTCTCAGTTCTTTCCTGAAATAAGCTCGGGCTTCCTGCCGTAGGTGGCAGTCCGATCTATGAAGTTTCTTCTTCCAATACTCGCCCTAAGTTCCTTGGCTTCTGCTCAGAAGGAAGCTCGCTTTGTCCGGATTGAGCTCCCTGGTAAAGGCCGCACGCTGACCCTCGCTGAAGTTGAGGTAATGGCTGGTGGTAAAAACATCGCCCGCTCCGGAAAAGCCAGCCAATCGACAACTTCGAACAATGCCGGTGCCGAGCGCGCCATCGATGGTAATAAGAATCCTGATTTCAGCTCTGGTGGTCAAACTCACACGATTGAAGGGAAGAAAGACGCATGGTGGGAGGTCGATCTTGGCAAAACCGCCAAGGTTGATTCGATCTCAGTTTGGAATCGAAACGAAGGAGATCTTGGGAAGCGTCTCGATGGGTTCACACTGAGCTTGCTGGATGCCAAAAAAAAGGAGGTTTTCACAACCAAGAGTGTTACAGCTCCCGAGAGAGCAGTCGTCTTTAATCTCAAAAAGGGTGGCGATGTGGCCTACGTCGGCGCCGATGGGAAAATAGCGAAAACAGTAAGTGTGCCAGTCGGCCATCGAGACCCTGCTCCCTTTAAATTTCAGAAAGGCGACACCGTTGCCATCGTTGGTAATGGTCTGGCCGACCGAATGCAGCATGATGGTTGGACCGAGACGTTAATCCAGTCTGCAACCCCGGGGATGGAACTTAAATTTCGACACATGGGCCTCACCGGAGATCGCCCGAACAAATATCCGCGTTCACGTGGATTCACTCCTATGCCCCAGTATCTCCAGCAAGTTGGTGCTGACGTTATCATCGCGATGTTTGGCTATAACGAATCCTTCGATACCAAGCCTGAGGATCATGAGGAGAATCTTACTAAAATGATCGCGGAATTTCGCAAGGCTATGCCGAATGGCGAAAGCTTCCCACGCATCATTCTCTGTAGTCCGATAGGCCATGAAAATCTCGGAGATCGTAATCTCCCAACAGGACGGGCTAACAACAAGCGACTCCTTGCAATGACCGAAGCAACTCGCGTGGCTGCTGATAAAAATGGCGTTACCTTCGTCGATCTCTATCACCCGTCTATTCAGCTCTATGGAACGGCCAAATCATCACTGACGCTCAATGGGATTCATCTGAACGAAGATGGAAACCGTCTCATTGGCGAGGTGTTGGCGAAGGCTCTCTTAAAGAAGGAAATCGTGGCATCTCCCAGTCAGCAACCGCTGCGTGAAGCAGTCCTTGATAAAAACTGGCATTGGCATAATCGCTACCGCGCGACCGATGGGAATGATGTTTGGGGTGGACGCTCCGGATTGAAATTTGTTGACGGCCAGACTAATGCGCAAGTGCTTCAGCATGAGCTCAAGATGCTCGATGTCATGACTGCGAACCGCGACCCGCAAATCTGGGCAAAGGCTCAAGGTCGGAAATATAGAGTCAGTGATAGCAATACTCCGAAGGCAATTTCCGTAATTTCTAATGTCGGCGGTGGATCTCGTAGTTCAAGTAAGGCCAAGGAAGGGAACCTAAAATATCTCAGTGGAGAAGAAGGTCTTAAAAAGATGAATGTCCCCGAGGGATTCAAAGTGAATCTCTTTGCAGATGAGAAAATGTTCCCTGAGTTGGCTAATCCTGTTCAGCTTCAAGTGGACGGTAAGGGACGCCTCTGGGCTGCCGCTTGGGCGACTTATCCGAAGTGGGAACCGCTTAAGAAAATGAATGATTCGCTTCTGATCTTCGAAGATACCGACAAGGACGGCAAAGCCGATAAGGTGAAGGAATTCGCCAAAGTCCATAATCCGCTTGGTTTTGAATTCTGGAATGGTGGGGTGATTGTTACCAGTCAGCCGGATATTATTTTTCTGAAAGATACCGATGGTGATGACGTTGCCGACGTTCGCTATGTCATTATGCAGGGAATTGGATCTTCTGATACTCATCACGCTGCCAATAACTTAATCTTTGGACCCGATGGCGGGATCTATTGGCAAAGTGGAATTTTCCTACAGCACAACCATGAGACTCCGTGGGGGCCTTCTCTGACTACCGGTTCATCCGCGATGTATCGTTTTGATCCACGCCGTTACACCGTTTCACTAGTCGCTGGGAATAGCCCAAATCCCCATGGCACCAGTTTTGATCAATGGGGTTACCTCTATGCGAATGATGGTACAGGTGGCCGTTCGTATCAGGTCCGTCCAAATGGCGATGGTTTCAAAATGTTTCCTCTGGTGAATAAGGAAGTTCGTCCAGTAGCTGCTGACGCGATCATTTCGGGCACCAACTTTCCAGATGAGATGCAGCAGAATTTCATTCTCTGTAACACCATTGGTTATCTGGGCATCAAACAATATGATCTTCATCGCGACGGCTTTGAAGATAAGAAGTATAAGTTTGGCGAAGTCTGGGGAACTCCGGCTGCTGAACTTATTCGTAGTAGCGATGGTAATTTCCGCCCTACTGACGCCATTTTTGGCGAGGATGGAGCGCTTTACATAGCCGACTGGCATAATGTGATCATCGGGCACATGCAGCACAACGTGCGCGACCCAAATCGTGATAAGGTGCACGGTCGAATCTATCGTTTGGTAAATACCAGGAAGCCACTTCAAAAGCCTGTCAAAATTGATGGTGCTTCGATGACTCAACTCCTTGAAAATTTCAAACATCCGGACATGTATGTCCGTCACCGGACTCGCGTGGAAATTAGTGGGCGCGAGACCAGCGAGGTCATCAAAGCGACCCAGGCTTGGGTGAAGCAGTTTAATCCTGGAAAGAAGGAAGATGGTATTCCTTTGCTTGAAGCGCTATGGGTTCACCAACAGCACAACGTGCGCAGCACTGATCTTCTTGATCTCGTTCTAAAATCAGTTGATCCACACGTTGCTCAGGGGGCTAAGACCGTGAAGCATTGGTGGGGACCTGCCGATCCGGCCAAAGGGAAACAGGAAATCGAGAAGGAAGAGGTGATGAAGATCATCCCTGGAGGAGTCAAGGACACGCCCTCACTGACCGAGATTCGAGTGAATGCGATTGTTGAGAAGATCCAATTTGACGTGAAGAAGGTCAACTTGAAGGCGGGTAAAAAAGTAAAGCTTACTTTTGTGAATCCCGATTTCATGCCTCATAATTTGGTGATCACTAAGCCTGGGACTGCTGATTCGGTTGCAGCGGCAGCAATTGCTCTCGGAGCTGATGGTTTCAAGAAACAATTCTTACCCAAGTCCGATAGCATCCTTCACGCGACTAAGTTGCTGGAGAAAGGGCAGAGTGAAACTCTCGAATTTAATGCTCCGACCGAGGCAGGCGAATACAACTTCATTTGTACTTTTCCAGGACATGCTCTCCTGATGCGTGGCATCATGAGTGTGAAGTAGTTTTGACTTAGCTTATTTTCAAAGCACGGAAGGGAAGACTTCCGTGCTTTTTTATTTTTTGCTGGCAAGCAACCTTCGTTAACAATTGGAAGGTCTAAGTCAGATGCAGGAAAGAGACTTAGGATTTACTTTAATCCCGCCAACTTGCGTGCTTTTGCGACGCTTGTTTCATCGAGTTGTGCGGCAGTCGCACGGATTCTTTTTCCAGCTTCAGTGACAAAAAGGTAAGTTTTTTCGTCTTCAATAGCCACGAGTTTGGCTTTGATTTCGGTTCCGGCTGAACTTTTCCAACTTTCAACTTTTCCACCCTGCACTTTGATGACCACCACGGGCTTCCCTCCCCCGGAAAAATTACCGTCTTTTTTAGCTTTGGCTACGCCATCGCGTGCTGGTTTGAAAATTGTTCCATACTTCTGGCTTTTCATCGCGGGGTGATCGTAACGGCCAAAAATCTGGGTCACACCCGGATCCGTAAAGATGACGATAGGAATTGATGCGCCTCCAGTCCGGTAGGCATTTTTAATAAGATCTGGAAGACCGGCGGTTTCCGAGACATCGACCACAATGCTCTTTGAAAATCCGAGGACTGCTTTACTGGCCGACACACTGACGGCTCCTGGGCAATCCACTCATGTTGCGGTCATTTTTTTCTCTGCGATGACAAAAGCAATAGGTTGCTTTGCTTTTGTTGCTTTTTCCTGAACTTCATCGAGTTGCGCAAGATTGTGCGCCTCTCTTGGAATCTTAAATGCTCCCGCGAAGGAGGTGAAGCTGAGGATCAAAGGAAAAATAAGTTTCATGAGCTGCGGAAACCATAGGATCTCTTTGGTCGAGAGCAAGTCCCTGATTTATTCGCTGAGGCTTGGAAAATGTCAGGGGCTCTGGTGTGAAGTGGAGATGATAATCCTCCTAGATTTAAAAAGTCTAGGTCTACGGCCTTTAAGCTTCACGCTTTGCAGATGCAGACTGATGGTTTTTAATGTGCTCATGGCAAATGTTGGAACTTCCTTCACTGGAATGGCGAGAATGAAGGTTCGTCGAATTTTAGTGGCTTTAAATATCGAGCTCTAGGCACGGATGGTGGAAGTTATCGGGTTTGGTCTGGCAGGAGCTTGTGTAGCCTTGCAGTTGCAGCGTGCCGGGTATTGCGTGCGTGTTGTCGATGACGGCCACGGGGGGAGCTCGCAGGTCGCGGCAGGCTTAGTCAACCCGGTTGCGGGTCGTAATTTTGAACCGAGTTGGGAGGTTCAAAAAGCTTGGGAGATCGCGCTTCCGTTTTACCAAAGTTTGGGAAAGCGACTCTTCCATTCCGTGCCTATTTTACGCTTGTGGTTCGATGAGGTTGACCGAGCAAAGTTTGAACGAAAGCGTGAGCTTGTTAAACCATGGATCGCTGACGTTACTGATGAGGGTGTTCTTTGGAAACAGGGTGGATGGTTGGATTGTCCAAGGTTTTTGAAAGCGGCTCGTGAGGAGTTTTTGGGCAAAGGAGGAGAGTGGCATGAGGCTCCGCAGGGAGGTTCTCAGATTTGGTGTGCGGGAGCCTCGGGGCTAATACGTCGTGACTTTTCGGATATCGATCATCGAAGCGCGAAGGGAGAGATTCTTACTGTTCGTGTTCCGGGTTGGGGCGAGAGCCGGATTCTAAATCGAGCCGGCTGGGTTATTCCAATTGGTGGGGATCTCTTCCGAGTCGGTGCGACCTACGATTGGGATCGTCTGGA
>JAKMGP010000107.1 GCA_022424905.1 Akkermansiaceae bacterium
CACACTCCGCAACAACTTTACGCCATGGAAACTATCACCGCCCAACTCAAGGATTTCATCCAATACATCGCTCTCCAGTTCATCAAAGACCCGAAACTGGCCGAACTCCGCATCGGACAATCGGGTGATAATAGAGTCAATTTCCGACTTGTCCTCAGCCAACCAGACGTAGCGACTTTGATCGGACGTCAAGGTTTCACTGCTTCCACCATTCGTAGCCTAGCCAAGGCCGCCGCCGAGCGTGAGGGAGTTAAGGTTAACCTCCGTATTCATTCCCACGAGGAAGAGCGTCAATATACAGCCGCTTTGGAAGCAAAGGCTATGGAGTAGAATCCTTTCCCAATAGACCTTTTCAAAAAACCCGCGAGGCGAATCGCCATCGCGGGTTTTTGTCTAAGATTCCCATTACTAAGAACGTTTTCAGACCATCTTCATGAGAGCCATTCTTCTTTTTTTCCCAATCTCGGTCATCGCCCAAGAAATCCTCCCCGAGATCGTCGTCACAGCAAATCGGACTACGAAAGAAACCAAAGAAGTTCCCTACACCCTAGAAATCCTCACGGCCGAAGACCTACTCGAAAACGCCACCCGTACTCTACCCCAAGCTTTTCTAAATACTCCTGGCGTTCTCGTCCAACAGACCACGACCGGTCATGGATCACCTTACATTCGTGGTTTCACCGGACGCCAAAACCTCCTCCTCCAGGATGGTATTCGACTCAATAATTCGACTTGGCGTAACGGCCCAGTTCAGTATTGGAACACTCTCGACGCTCAGGCCATTGATCGCCTTGAACTCATAAAATCGCAAGGCTCGGTGCTCTTTGGCTCGGACGCCATTGGCGGCACCGTAAACACCCTTTCTAAGTCCTCTAACTTTCGGCAAGAAAATGGAACCTTCTCCGGTGGAGCTGCTTATTACCGCTTCGACACAAATTCCGAATCCCACCTTGGCCGCATCGAGCAGCGCTTTGGTGTCGGCGAAAAATGGGGCATCATGCTAGGATACTCAGCGAGCGACATTGGTGACATTCGTGACTCAGATCTCGGCACGATGCGCGGCACCGGTTATTCCCAACTCAGCCATGACTTGAAGTTCGAATATGCCTTAGCCCCGTCTAAGACTCTCACCCTTGCCCACTTCCATCTCGACCAGGACGATATATCCCGCTGGCACAACACCATCCACAATCCGGGCTGGACTCAAGGAAGCTCTTTCACAACCGCCGGCACCGACCTCAGCCGCGATTACGATCAAGAACGCTCACTCACCTATCTCCGATTCGAGGAGACCAATGCCAACTCTTCCTGGATCGACCGCTATCAAGCCACCATCTCTTTCCAGCGCACCCAAGATTCTGAATTTCGCGTCAGAGAATCCGGCCGTTCCGATACTCGTATCCTCGATATCGATACCTTTGGTTTAAGCCTAGTGGCTGGGACTGGAGAGACTGTTTGGGGCGCTGATTACTTTCACGATCAGATCGATTCTCAAGGGTTCCGTAATCGCACTCCCCGCCCCTCAAATCGACCTATCGCCGATGACTCAACTTATGAATCCATCGGCGTCTTTACGAATTACACAGGCGCTATCGGTCAACGCTTCACTTACGATACCGGAGCACGTTTCACCTATATCCAAGCCCAATGGGACGGTTATCGCCCAGACGGAGCAATTGTCGATCAAATCGGTGACGGTTCCTGGGACAACCTCTCTCTCTCTCTCCGTGGACAGTATGAACTTGATGATTTCTGGACGATTTTTGGTGGAGCTTCCCAAGCGTTCCGCGCCCCCAACCTCGACGATTTGACCGGCCGACAATTCTCCCTCAACGGACTCGACGAAAATGGTTCGCCCGCCGTTGACCCAGAGAAATACCTCACAACTGAATTTGGCACCCGCTTCAACGACTCTGAATTTTCCCTTGAACTCTCTGGATACTACACATTTATCAACAACGGCATCATTCGAATCAACGACGGCACGGGGGGGCTCACCACTACCAATGGATCTGATGGCTTCATCTATGGTTTTGAAAGTCAAGCCATCTGGAATCTCCACCCCCAGTGGCGTCTCCTCGCGCACGCCTCATGGCAGAATGGTGAGCAGAAAATAGGTGGCATCACCGACGCTATTCGCCGCCTCAACCCTCTCAACGGCGCTCTAGACCTCCGTTGGACCGACTCTTCCGACCAATATTGGATCTCGGGACGTATCGAAGCTGCCTCTCGTCAGGATAACCTTTCAAAACTCGCCGCCAGCGATACCCAGCGCATTCCAGTCGGTGGCACCCCAAGTTATGTCGTTGCCTCACTTTATGCTGGTTGGCAAACATCAGAAGTTCTCCAGCTCAATTTCGCACTCGAAAACCTAACTAACGAAGCCTACCGCATTCATGGATCTGGCCAAAATATGCCCGGCCGTAATGCTACTCTTTCCATAAAGTTTGAGTGGTGAACTCTTCGGCTTTATTTAAGATCTTCAGACTCTGATGAAAAAACTGCGACGGATTTTCATTCTCCTTCTTCTCGCAGGCAGCGCCTACGCAGGGTGGAATTACCGTGATTTACTTATTAATTTTTATCAGCAAAAGATAGCCAAGCAGATTGTTTCCAAAGAAATTCCCGAACCTGATCCAAAGCGCTATCAAAAGCTAATCTTCGAACTTGCGGAGAAACGGCTCAATCTTTCCAAAAAATATTCGCGGGCCCGCACCGCACGAGAGATTTCAGATGTAGTCACTGAAAGCCAACATACTCTTGAACAAACACTTCCTTCCATGATGAGCTGCTGGCTTGGAACGCCTTGGGATTTTAATGGTATTTGCCAAACTCCGGGGTCAGGAAAGATAGCCTGTGGATATTTTGTTTCCACCATCCTTCGCGATGCCGGATTTGGCGTTGAGCGTATCCGACTGGCACAGCAGCCTTCACAACAAATCATCGGAACCTTCATGTCGAAAAAGATGATGACGATTCGTGTCGGGCAAGACTACGACACCTTCGTCGACCAGGCGATAAAACGTGGCCCGGGCGTCCACATTGTCGGCCTCGACAACCATGTCGCTTTTGTGGTTATTCCAAAGACCGGGGACATTCGCTTTATCCATTCCTCAGGAGCTCGCCCCTTCTGCGTAGTCGATGAGAACCGCCAAGAGGCCCTCAGCCTCCAACGCTCTAACTATCGAGTAATTGGCAATCTGACTCGGAGTCCCGAAGTCATCCACGGCTGGCTCACCGGCCAGAAATGGCCCACTAAAATTTCGAGCCGGAACTAGACCAAACTAGTTTTCACAAGTCTTTGATCAAGCTCTTCCACCGCTCTCTCATCCCCCATTGATCCAAGCACATCGCGGTAATTGGCCGCTACAATTTGATAGTCAGACGCCGAAACCTTTAAATTTGATTCAAACCCGCAAAGCGCTTTCTCAAAGTGAGCTAGGCCCTCAACCACCTTCCCACTCCTTACCAGAACCAAAGCCAGATTTGCATAGCTCTGCGCAGACTCAAAATGTAATTCGCCGAACAAAATCACTCGGGCTTTGAGCGCCTCTCCATGCATTTTACCGGCCTGTTCATCGTGCCCCAGCTTAAAGTAAAAACTTCCCACATTATTGTAGTAGCCAGCAGTCTGTTTATGATTCGATCCAAACTTTTCGTAACAAGATTTTAAGGCATCCAAAAAACACGTTTCGGCTCTGTCATAATTTTTTTCCGACTCATAAATGAACGCAAGATTGTTGTTCAATTCCGCGATATCTTCCACCGGCAGAGGATCAAGATCTTTGAGCGTTTGGATGGCCTCTTCATAGTGGGATTTTGCTTTGAAACTCTCGCTCGCTAGATCGTATACGCCAGCTAGTCCGGCACGGATCCTACCAATAATCTCATCAGCATCGCGGATTTCCTCCAGGAGAGAAAGCGCCTCTGCGTAATCATCCCGCGCTTTTTCAAGACTTCCTAAATAGCGATGTAATTGACCTCGGAGCTCAAGACCCTCAACCAAATCCTGTTTTGACAAGAGATCCGTCTCTAGTCCCGCCCTAGCCTTCCTTACAAGATCATCAGCCAGATTCCGAAGATCATCTCGCGAAGCATCCACAAGAGGTTTGCCCAGCAGCTTTACCAGCTTTGGGAGAGAAGATTTAAAAATGGTCGGCATGATCTAATATCGAAAAAACGAGTGAACGAAATCTTCTCTCACTTTTGCCCAAGAAGTTCCAGACAATGATTTCTAGTATTGGGAAGCTTTCCGTAGACTTTCAAAATACCAAGGTGAGCACCTTTCCCCAGCCCTAACATTCGTGCCACCTCCCGCTCAAAGTGAAACATCGCCCGACGGCTTGCACCATTTGTCTCCAAATGCTTTAGGCCGCGTCTCAGAAGATCCCACATTCCCGGCTCCGGATGATCTAGCTCTAAGACCAATTCCAACAACTGCCCAAAATATCCTGCCACCAAGGCATCCCGATAACTAGACCTCAGCCCTTCCCGAAAATCCAACACCGAAACCTCTTTGAGATGATGTAATTCCCCCTTTTTACTTCTTCCCCACTCGAAATCTGCTTCTACAAAAAGATCCAGTCTACCTGCAAAAGCGCTCTTTGCGCGACGTGCGCCCCTCGCAACCGTTTTAATTAAGCCGGCCTCTTCGCTTATCCAATGCACAATCAAGCTGGTGTCAGTCAACTTGGTCAGTCGAATGATAGTTCCCCGCCCGCTTTCCATTGCAAAAGCATAGTTTCCTATTTTGAAATCTCAAATCCATTGATCTCAGCCCACCAAAATGCCAAACCGCTCCGTGCCCAATTCAGATCATGCTCCAAAAGACGCCCCACGCTCGCCTTTTGCGGGCTGTCTCATCCTAATCGTGATGGCCTTGGTCATTCTTGTCCTCATCAGCTCAGCTGGATACTTCCTTAAAAAGCAAACGAACGCTTACAAAACCTTCACCGAAGAGATAGCCAACCCTGCGCCCATCGCCGATCCAAAGGCTCACGAGACAGAATTCAACTCACTCGTCAATCGCCTTCGCCATTTCGACCACGAGGTCAGCAATGATCGTGCCGCCCAACTCTCGCTATCCGCGCAAGATCTCAATCTTGCGATCGCCCACTTTGAGCTCCTAAAAAGCTATCGGGGCCAATTTTACTTTGAAAAAATAACCCCTACCGACATCAGCGGAACCATTCACCTACCCTTCAATTCTACCGCCAAACTCCCCGGCTTTGTTCGCAGTTCCCTCAAAATCGAATCACGGGAAAACAACCTAAACGGAACCTTT
>JAKMGP010000123.1 GCA_022424905.1 Akkermansiaceae bacterium
GAGCTGTTTCAGCCTGAGCAACTGCCCCCGCACAAAGCAGGGCGATAATGACTGGAAAGATGTGTGAAGTTTGGAACTTACGAACAAACCGAATCATCGAACTAGAGGAACTTTGTTTTGCCTGGAATCGCGGATTCACGGGGCTTGAAGGGAGTCTCGTATGTTAAACCTTTAACGTTCTTAAGGAGGACGTCCTTTGAAGCCATGATCTGCTTGTCTGTAATAAGCTGGCCGGAATAGGCCGCGTTACGACCCATGAGGGCGATGGCGTGGCTGTTTGCCGATTGACCGATAACGTCGTTGAACACTTTGCCTTCACGAATGTGTTTCATGAAAATCTCGTGTTCTTGCTGGTAGCCAAGATTACTTTTTCCTTCCCAGATTTTCTTGCCGTCCACCTCAATGAAAGCTGAGTTACCTTGCGCAACAGCTCGGCCCTTAGTGCCAACAATATTATCGCCGGAGGCAGAGTAAGTTCCGCGGATTTGCCGACCAAAGAAGCTTGAGGTGCGGCCGTCGGCATACTCGTAGCTGAAGTTACAACTATCCCAGTTGTTGGCGCCTTTTACCGGAGCAATATTTGCCCCGTTTGCATAGCAGCGGACAGGGAGTTGGTCACCCATCCACCAAGCCATCCGGTCAATCCCGTGAATGTGGTATTCGAGAACGCCATCACCACTTAGTTCAAGAAAGTTTTGCCAAAAGCGAAGAGCCCATTCCATGTCAGACATCTCGGCAGGTTTGAATTTTGGATCAGGCATTTGGTTGGGGCGTCCGCCACCACAGTAAGATGATGAGACGTTAAGAATATCACCGATGGCACCATCTTGGAGACGCTTATCCATTTCCATCAGGTGAGGGGTGTAACGCCAAACGAGCCCGGTCAGGACTGATTGCCCTGCTGACTGCGCTTTTTTTGCTGTTTCCACGACGCTGTGAAGACCAGGAATGTCGAGAGCAAAGGGTTTTTCAATAAAGACATGCTTACCTGCTGCGACCGCGGCTTCAAACTGGACCGGGCGAAATGCCGGGGTGGTGGTAAGGATGATGATGTCAGCCCCGCTATCGATCACCTTTTGGTAAGCATCAAAACCAACGAATTCACGCTTGCCGCCATCGGTATCGACACGACCTGAAAATTTCTTGGAAATCCCTTCGATTTTCTTAAAGCGATCCTTGGAAATATCACCTGCGGCCCAGAGAACGGTCCCCGAATCGATATTCATGATATCATTCACGGCACCACCACCTCGACCTCCAAGGCCGACAACCCCGACCTTTAACTTTCCTTTTGGGGCCTTTTCAACGGCATTTACGAGAGGAATACCAAGAGGTGAAAGACTCACTGCGGCACTTCCAAGTGCTCCTTTTTTTACAAAATTACGGCGAGAAAAGGTCGATTTTTTTTCGGATGATTGATGTGACATGGTTTTTTAGGTTGGGAGTAAGTATTCAGTTTTCTGATGCCTTGCAAAGAGGCTTTTCTTTTTATCGCAGGTTAAAGAGGCAGTCGTAAAGAGGTGAGGTAGCAGTTTTGCCAATATTTACACTTAGTAGGTATGCTCGAAACTAATAGATGCAATCGTCGAAAGTCCCACAATTCAGCTAGCCTAGGTATTGTCCAATTGATTTTTGTTTGGGGTTAAAGGCAGCTTTTAGGGCTGGTTGAGCTTGCGGGGTGAGTCCAGAATCCGCAAAAAGTCTCGGTCCAGACTCGACAAAAGGGTGGGGTGGTGCTTATGACGCGCTTCTTCACGAGACAAGTTATCATGACAGACCTCACTAAATACCGTAACATTGGCATCTTCGCTCACGTTGATGCCGGCAAGACCACGACCACCGAGCGGATCCTCAAGCTCACTGGAAAAATTCACAAAACGGGTGAGGTCCACGATGGTGAGTCGACCACCGATTTCATGGAGCAGGAGGCGGAACGTGGAATCACTATTCAATCTGCGGCGACCACCTGTTTCTGGGACGATCATCGGATGAACATCATCGATACTCCGGGGCACGTTGATTTCACGATTGAGGTGTATCG
>JAKMGP010000124.1 GCA_022424905.1 Akkermansiaceae bacterium
TCAAACCATTATGAAACACGTCCTGCTTGAATCGATCACCGAAACAGAAGCTGACGGTTATTACTTTGGCCAGTTCAAATCAATGGACCCCATTACTTTGATGGGCACCCTAGATGAACCAATCTGCCTCATTCATCGTATGGAGTTGGAACGGGCCCGAAACGAAGGCCGATTTAAAGAGGTCTATGAGCTCGTCGAATACCAAGACAAGGCTGTACAGAGATTTGGCAGTAGGAGCAAACCCGCCGCAATGGCTGTCCTGATCGAGGAGTTAGCTTATCCCGCCCTGACTCTGCCCCATCACTATCCGGTGGCTTACTACGAAGAATTGACCAAACTCGGAGTGAAAGTAGAGATTGAACATGGCGATCTCTTTCCCGAAAGATGGCTCAAATCGACGAAAGAAATCGAAGGCTGCCGCGAGGGCGCACGAATCTCAGAAGCAGGATTCGCGAGAGTTCGGGAAATTTTATCGGCCAGCGAAATCGGATCTGACAACACACTTTCCCACAAGGGAGAAGTCTTGACCTGCGAAACCCTGCGCCGGGAAATCCGCGTGGCCACTTCAGCTGTCGGAGGTGGCACCAACAGCCCTATCGCAGCTTCGGGTCTGCAGGCGGCGGACTGCCACTGTATCGGCTTCGGACCTGTAAAGGCACACGAAATGATCGTGGTGGACATCTTCCCACGCGACGATGACAGCTTCTACTTTGGCGATCTTTCACGGACCTTCATCAAAGGTCAGCCAAGCAAGAAACAACAGCACATTTACGATACCGTTTATGCCTCCCATCTCGCTGCTTTGGCAGAGCTTGGTCCGGGTAAAAAGTTAGGAGCCGTCGATAAAGCCTCGCGGAAGGTTCTCGATGACGCTGGTTATCCCACCCGCCAGCGCGAAGACGGAAAGTGGGAGGGCTGCTACTGTGGCATCGGACACGGCGTGGGCCTCGACGTTCACGAGCCACCTTCACTCCGCGACCACGACCGACTGATGGAACCCGGCCATGTCATCACGATCGAGCCGGGACTCTACCTTCCCGAGCACGGCGGCTGCCGGATTGAAGACACCGTGGTCATCACCGAAGAGGGCTGGGAGTTTATCAACACTCCCACCTACGACTGGGTGATCGCGTAGTATGACAGGAGATCTTCCTGCGAAGGGCGCGCGCAATGAGGAGCCGAATGCGAACAACATCGCGAAGCACCAGATCAAGCTAACGAAAAAAGTAAGGAGCCTGCTAAGCCATCCAGTCGTCGATGATTTTGGACTTACGGGTCACGCTGGTCAATCGATGTTCCAGTCCGCCGTGGCGGTGAGTGAGGCGCTCATGATCGAGGCCAAACATTGCCAACAAGGTTGCGTGGAAATCGTTGGCATGGACCGGATCAACAATGGGATCCCAACCAATCTCATCAGTCTCTCCATAAGTAAGCCCTCCTTTGACGCCTCCTCCCGCCATGAACATTGTGAAGGCATTCGGATGGTGATCACGTCCAGTGTTGGCTTTTCTACCAGGGCGGTTTTCACCCAGTGGCGTGCGGCCAAATTCGGATCCCCAGACCACAAGAGTTTCATCAAGTAGGCCGCGTTGCTTGAGATCCTTGATAAGCGCCGCAACGGGCTGATCGCTCATGCCAGCATTGAACTCGAGTTCATGATCGAGGTTTGAATGGTGGTCCCACGAGGCATGCACGATATTGACGAAGCGAACTCCGCGCTCGACCATACGACGCGCGAGAAGGCAATTACGCCCGAAGGTTTCATAGGTTTCGCCACCGCCGCTCCCGCGCCCACCACCTTTCGGGTCCTTACGGTTGAGGCCATATGCTTCCTTAGTGGCCTCACTCTCCCCGCTGAGATCGGCGAGTTCCGGTGCTGCTGATTGCATCCGGAAGGCGAGTTCGTAACTTGCAATGCGACTAGCAATCTCAGGATCATGCATCTTCGCGTGACGCATTGCATTAAGCTCGTTCAAGGCATCGAGTCCCCGTCGCTGCAGTTTGTCCGGGAGGCCTGCCGGATTGGTGAGATTCAAGACCGGATCACCAGAATTTCGGAAGCGCACTCCTTCGTAAACCGAAGGAAGAAACCCGCTCTGCCACAGCGTTGCTCCTCCACTCGAACCTCGACCAGCAGTGAGAACCACGTAGCCAGGCAGGTTTTGGGTTTCGCTGCCCAGACCATAGGTGAGCCAAGAACCAATCGCCGGGCGACCAAAGTTAGCCTCGCCAGTTTGCATCAGCAGTTGTCCTGGGTGATGATTGAATTGATCCGTGTGCAAGCTGCGCACCATGCACAAGTCATCCGCACAAGTGGCGAGGTTCGGCACCAGATCGGAGAACCACATTCCACTTTGTCCGTGCTGCGCAAATTTTCGATTTGATCCCATCAAAACTGCTGACTCTTTTTTGATAAAGGCAAATCGTTTTCCTTCTAAGAGTGAGCCGTCCATCTTCTTACCATCCAGCTCGTTGAGTTTTGGCTTTGGATCAAAAAGATCGAGCTGCGAAGGCGCCCCAGCCATGAAGAAGAAAATGCAGTTCTTTGCCTTAGGCGCAAACTGCGAGAGCTTCGGTTCCATCGGGTTGGTCAAATCCGAACCAAGCATGGAAGCAAGGGCAGTTCCTCCGATGCCCCCAGCAGCTGAAGTGAGAAAATGCCGGCGGGTTAGTTGCTGATGTTCTTCGATTGGATGCATGCCTAATTGCGGACGATAAACTCGTCGAGGTTGGTGATAATCCGGACGGTGGCGACCCATGCGGCGGCCTCGATCGGATCAGGATGTTTGGAGGGAGCCAGTTTGAGAGCTGATTCTTTGTCGTTCTGATAATATTGGCGGTTATCTTTGAGTAGACCGGTCAGAGTGACGAGCTCGTCCTCTTCCGGGAATCTAGCAAGACAGGCGCGGAACGCCTGGGTCAGCCGCCCCATGTCAGTTTGCAGTGCAAGATTTTCCAGCAGGTTTTTAGTGAAAGTTTGCGCGGCTTCGTGGAAGACTTCGTTTTGCAGCGTCGCGAGAGCCATCAGCGGCGTGTTGGAACTCGAACGAGAAATGACCGTCAGATTGGAATCCGGGCAGTCGAAGGTGAGCAGGTTGGGATCAGGCGCGGTACGTTTGAAAAAGGTGTACATCCCCCGGCGGTAGCGATCACTCCCACTGCTGGTTTTCCACTTGAAGCTTGAGGCATAGCTCTGCGCGGCGACGTCCGCGGGAATTGGTGGGAATACGCTCTCACCGCCAACTTTCTTCGACAAGAGCCCGCTCACCGACAGATGCAGATCACGCACGATCTCCGCTTCGACGCGGGGTCGGTTCTGGCGGTGCAACAGCCGATTGTTGGCATCGAAGCTGATCAGATCCGGGCGGTGGGCGCTCGCTTGGCGATAGCTCCGGGACATGATGATCGTTTTGATAAGCTGCTTGCGGCTCCAACCGAGCCGGATGAATTCGTTCGCAAGCCAATCGAGCAATCGCGAATGAATTGGCCTTGGTGCGCGGCTACCGAAGTCGTCGAGTGTGGGAGCGAGACCTTCTCCAAAGAGGTGCGACCAGATGACATTACTAACGACGCGAGCGGTGAGCGGGTTCTCTTCGGCAACCAGCCATCTAGCAAGATCGAGACGCGTGGCATTCTCTTTTTCGAATCGATGAGCCAGCACGGGCGGCGCACTCTGCACTACCCCTAGATCTTTCTGTGGTTGGAGAAAATCGCCACGGTGGAAGATATAGGTTGGGCGTGGGGATTTGTCGCGTTGCCGGATCACGCGAGCATTAACCCGATTGCGCTTTTTTGCTTCGGCCAGCTCGTTGGCAAGTGCGGCGGTTGTTTGATTGATCCGGGCGAAGTAGTGTTGCTCCAGCTCATCAAATTGATCCGGTCTCAATTTGTGCAGCTCACTTGGCACCGGACGTTGCTCCCCGCTGATCACGCTTAATCGAAACCGTCCGATGACATGATTGCCGCCGTAATTTTGCACCAATTTCACCGTGATTTCGCCAGGCTTGGCGATGGGAGTCTCGAGCCCAAAGGTCGCCTGATGTGCCTTGCCCATCTCCGGGCTGATCGCCCAACCCGTTTTCTCTGCTTCTTTGAGGGCACCACCTGGATCTAGTTTCTGTTGGTGAAAATCTGCAGTTGCCGAGTTCAGCCGGCGCCCCTCGACAAGAATCTGCTCGAGGACAAAGTTGCCATTCTTGGCACGGCCGGGACCGTTTTTGGGAAGACCTTTGTCTGGCAACACTTCGAGTTTGATGGCGCTGACATCTGCTTGGGAAATACTCAGGCGCAGGGTGTATACGTCCTTGTCCGGGATCGCTCCAGTCACCAGCAACGAGCCATCTTTTTGCAATTCCAATTTCGCACCAGAGGCAGATTCGGCTTTGAGAACTTTCGCGACTTCAGTCGTGGAAGGATGCGCGGCATTGTATGCGAGAGAGGCGCTTATGTTCTTAACCCATAGCTCTGCTTCGGCTCGTGCCACAACCTTCGCTTTTTCTAGGGTGGCTTCTTTTGGAGCGAGATCAGAGACGCGAAATTTCGGCACGCCGACCGTCGATTCGTCGGCGTTGTTGAAGAAGGAGTAGAATTGATAGAATTCCTTTTGTGTGATCGGGTCGTAAGGATGGTCGTGACACTGCGCGCATTGCATCGTCAATCCGAGCCAGGTTGTGGCAGTCGTCGTGGCACGATCGATCACGCGCTTGGTTCGATCCTCTTCCGGATCAACGCCACCCTCACGGTTGAAGAGGGTCTGGCGATGAAAAGCAGTGGCAAGGTGCTGTTCGGGCGTCGCGTCCGGGATCAGATCGCCGGCGATCTGCTCGATCGTAAATTGATCGAAGGGCTGGTCGTGATTGAGGGAATCGATCACCCACTGGCGCCACACCCAGGCGTCGCCACGAGCATTGTCTTTTTCATAACCATCAGAGTCGGCATAGCGCGCCTGATCCAACCAGTGGCGTGCCCAGCGTTCACCGAAATGGGGCGATGCCAAGTAGTAGTCAACGATCTTCTCATAGGCATTTGGTGATTTGTCAGCAACGAAGGCATCGACTTCGATGAGGCCCGGCGGCAGCCCAGTGAGGTCGAGCGCAACGCGCCGGATCAGAGTGTAACGATCGGCCTCCAGCGAAGGCTCAATCCCCGCGGTCTCAAGATTCGCAAGAACGTAATGGTCGATCCCGTTCACCGGCCAGATGGTATTTTTATTACGCGGCCGTATCCCAGGATTGCGCGGCACGAATGCCCAGTGCTCCTGCCATTCCGCACCAGATGCGATCCACTCCTTCAAGGTCTCGATTTCTTCTGGTTCCAAGGCGTCGCCCTCGGGCGGCATCCGCTCGTCAGGATCGGCATGTCCAATGCGTGCGATTACTTCGCTGTTCTCCGGCTTACCCGGAACGATGGGAATTGCACCGGACTTGGCGGGTGCGAACAAGGTCCGATAATTGGTGAACGTGAATCCGCTCGTCTTCTTCACTCCGCCATGACAGCTGGCACACTTGGCACTGAAAATTGGCAAAACATCGCGACCAAAATCAACCTCGGCACGAACCGGAAGGACCACTACCAGAATGGCGGCCAGGCGAAGAAGAGATGGTGTTTTTGGAAAATTCATGGCCGACTGGTAGGTCAGCTTCTCATTTTTTGCGTGGGCCTGCAAGATCCCGTAGCGAAAGGGACGGACAGGCCTGCGGACAGCACTAGAGTAGGCGGTGACTGTGATGTTTCCGGTGAGAGGTTAGGCCACCTCCCACGGAATTTCTTGGATAATTCGGCCAAAATTGATTGTATTATTAGGAAACGATGGTGTTTTTCCTTTATAATACGGGCCAGATACTATTGATTTAGTGGTATATAAGCTCCTTCCGCCTCTCGCTATACCTATTGACCAAATGAGCAAACACGACATTCAGCCGCAGGATCAACTCCTCCGTCGGAGTCGTCCCGCCGATGTCCACTTTCCGGAACACGGACTAACCGTGATCGAAAGTCACCACGCCGAAACCTTCCACATGGAGCGGCAACAATGGCCCTTTCACAAGTTTTGTTGGGTCGCAATGGGCCGGGGTCAGCTCGAACTCGAGCAGAGAATAATCTCCATTCAGCGAGACCAATTCCTCGTGCTTCCTGCAAGCCTCGAGCACCGCTTTGTCGACCACCAAAACGAACCCCTCACTCTTGTCATCGCCTGTATGAATGAGCGCTTTCTGATTCCCGGAGGCCGACGAGAAGCAGTTTGGAAGGAAGCCTGCGGCAGCCTTTCCCCCGGCAGACCTTGTTACGCTCGGGGAGCGTTCCAGCACAGCGAGATGATCGACCTACTCAAGCTCATGCTCCGTGAGCAGACCCTCTCGCAACC
>JAKMGP010000175.1 GCA_022424905.1 Akkermansiaceae bacterium
TGTCCGGATCGTCACAAGCCAACATTTTAGGGCCTACCGAAAGAAAACCGAGCCCCACTATTTGCTCCCGCTTTTGCGCAAGATCTTTCGCCGGCAACAAATCCCCCGCCAACTGTTCGACAATAAACCGATCGAATGGCTTATCCTTATTAAAGGAACGGATGACATAATCCCGGTATCGCCATGCAGACGGATGGGCAATATCTTCATCCATTCCATTAGTATCGGCATAACGGGCGACATCAAGCCAATGCCGGCCCCATCGCTCGCCGTATCTAGGTGATTGTAAAAGCTCATCAATCAATCGCGCCCAAGCATCAGGACGCTCATCTTTCAGGAAGTCCTCAATCTGACTAGTCGAGGGAGGCAGCCCGTGTAGATCAAGGTAAGCTCGCCTTATCAGGGTTCGCTTTCCAGCGAGCTCGGCCGGGAGATAATCCCGCTTCTCAATCCCAGCCAAAACAAAGAAGTCCATCTCTTCCCGAGCCCAATCTGCAGTATCGACCTTGGGGAGTTCGCGATTTTCAACCGGAGCGTACGCCCAGTCCGTCTCGGCACTCAAAAGAGGACCGATGAACAAACCGAGAGAGCTGATGATTCGTCCAAACACTCCAGAATTTTACGGTATTTCCGAATCCTGTCTATCAGTCGAATCGGCGTATTGATTTCAATGACCACGTGAAATCGACATGGTATCGTTAATCACTTGTGCCGAAGTAGTCTCACCATCCGACCACCTCACTGAGATCGATTTGGCAGACTCGCCAACCGGAATGGTGAATTGTGGGGAACTCGATGACTGGGAAAGATACGAACCACCTGCCGAAATTTCACGAATGAGTGTTTTTCCACTTTCGAGCGTCACTTTAACGAGCGCCCCTATTGCCAAGCCCGGTAGCGCCTTCAGTTTGATCGTCAAACTTCGTGCTCCCGGTGGAGGAACTGATTCAAAGACCTGCATCGCCGCATCATTATTTGCAACAAGAAGGTCCGGCCAACGATCCCTGTTCACGTCGGCCAGCGCCACGCCTTTGGCATCGCCCGAAGCAATAATACCGCTCCGGTCCGCGCGAATCGATTTGAAGCGACTATTTCCAAGCCCTTTTAAAAGTACACCCGTTCCCCCATCCATTCGGCCAGTTTCCACTTGTGGGGCGTAGGAATTTTGCGCCAAAAAGACATCGAGATTTCCATCGCCATCAAAGTCACTCACTGCCATTCCGAAAACCGGAGCCACCTGCGCTATCGCAGGCAGTTGTTGGAACTCAAAAATTCCTTCGCCTGAATTGACCAGCAGCCCACTTTCTAGCGTATTAACCTCGTAACGATCTGCCTTATCTAAGCCGCCTGAATACAAATCAAATAGCGTTGCCGAGGCGAAGTCGTGGAACTTAGGAGTCTTTTTTCTCAAAAAAGGCATGGCATTGCTGGAACAACTCAATCCACGAATCGGATAGCACTTTCCTTGCTCCATTTCGGCTTCAAGAATCCGCTTCCTGCCACTGCCATCAACATCACCATAGTAAAGAAGTGCTGGAGTTTCATACTTAGTGTTCAGCCCGTTGTTTCCAACCACGTAGTCGAAGTCGCCATCACCATCAAAATCTCCTCCTACGATGCTGTTCCACCACCCGGTGCGAGCCGCGAGTCCAGCTTTTTGAGTGTCCTCAGTCAGCTCACCCTTATTGTTTCGGAAAAGAGCAATCGCTCCCCATTCCCGCGTTACGAGCAAATCCAACCAGCCATCGCCATCGACATCAGTCCATAAGGCCGAAGTGACCAACCCTCCAAACCGTCCCGCAGCCACATCCACAAACTTCTTCCCTCCGTCGTTCTGAAGGAGCTCGCTTTGTGACGACTCGGGGTAAGAACCCGGAACCAATCGGGCTCCTACGAAGAGGTCCAAATCACCGTCTTGATCATAGTCTGCGGCACACGCCACCGAGCCACTCTTGGCACTTCCCGGCAACATTCCAGTAGGGGCTTTTTGAAACTCGCCTTGGCCCGAATTCAGATAAAGACGATCACGATAAACTCCTTGCCCTGGATCGCCCTCTACTCCTCCACTAACCACGAAGAGATCAAGATCTCCATCATTATCTGCATCGAAGAAAAGAGGGGCCATATCCTCACTCGCAGCATCCACCGCAAGCACATTAGTCTCCAGCGCGGAGAAAGTTGACCGGCCACTGCCATCGGTTTGTTGGTAAAGTTTTCCTTCCTGCCCTGCCGGATGCGAAACATAGAGATCCTCGCGGCCATCACGATTGAGGTCACCCACTG
>JAKMGP010000215.1 GCA_022424905.1 Akkermansiaceae bacterium
CCGGGATCGTCCAATACGCCCAAGTCAACGACAGCCCTGGCGACCTTCCTGATTTCGACGCGATCAAAAGCAAACTCAGCGAGCTTTCCTAATCCCCCCCTTCAAGAATCGACCCGCCCTCCCTCTCTGGAGCGGCGGGTTTTTTTATCTCGAGAATCACCTCACCTCGGCCAATTCCACTCCGAAGAAATCACGCATCACTTTTTGATAGGTTTGTTTTTTAAAGTCAGGAAGCCACCCCAATTCAAATTCATTGGGCTGAATCCACTTCGCAGCACCAAACTCGCGGGGCTCCTGCATTAAATTTACCTCGGTCATCCCATCATTCAGCTGGCAAAGAAAGTAAGTTTGCTCCTGCCCCACAAAATCCGCCTTGTGAGAAGCCTCTTTTTTATGGGTTCCAAGGGGGAAATCATACCGATACAGCCCCTTCGAACGCTCGATTTTATAATTTTCTGGCTTCAGACCAATCTCTTCCTCCACCTCTCTCAGTATTGCTGTTTCAAGCGATTCTCCCTCGTTAACTCCTCCCTGTGGAAATTGCCAAGCACCTGGATTCAGTAATCTTTCACAGATAAGAAGGTAGCCATCCTTGTTGATCATCAAAGCCGCGACGTTCGGTCGATATTCCCCCATGCCGGGAGAGTAATGAAACGAAGGGCAATTTCAATCCGTAGCCATCTTGAAATTCAGACTTTGACGTCTGACTACGATCAAACAATATTTACAGCCAAATGAAACTTATCCCATTTCTACTCGCTTTTCTATCCTTCACGCTTTTTGTCACGGCTCAAACAACTGCTCCTCGCGGCGGTCAACAAAACTCGACTAACCAACAACAAGAGCAGGATGAAAAGGACAAGGAGACGCTTGAAGGTGTTAACGACGACGAAAACCGAAAACGCCGTTGGGAATGCAGCCTTCCCGGTGGCGAATACTCTGTAAACCTTGGCGCAATCACCTCGGTCAGCAAACATTCCTACGTTCTTGACGGCACCCTCCTGGTCACCGAAGCAACAGTAGATACTACGGGCACCGCACTTGCCCGCTTCTACTACATTGAACCTATTACCAAAGACACCACTTTTAACGCTCTTGCCCGAATTCAAAAACGAGCCGAACAACTTCGCAATCGTGGGCAATCCAGAACTGGAACCAAGGCCGATGAAATGGCTCAGAAAAGTTATCCAACGACAACACACGCTCGCACCATCGAATTTCGCATCATGAACGAAGTCGAGCTCAATGCTCTTTACCGATCTCTTTATCAGGCTTGGACTAGCGGCAAAGGGCGTACCTTTCGCATCCAATAAAACTAAAAACACTATTACTCGAATTGAAATATTACCACTTGCAGATTCGTCTCATCCACACATCTTATCCTAAGTTATGAAAAAACTCACTCCCACGCTCTTTGCAGCGGCTCTCATGCTTTCCCCAGCAACTATTTCCGCCCAACCTGATAATACCAACACCGAAAAAAAGGTCGATCAGGAAGTGGTAGTGGAGGCAAACGATCAGATGCAGTTCAACAAAAAAGCTTTTGAAATCAAAGCTGGCGATACCATTAAACTGACTCTCAAACACGTTGGGAAGCTTCCCAAAATCGCAATGGGCCACAATCTCGTAATCCTTCAAAAGGGAACTAACCTAGCGGGTTGGGCGAGCAAAGCCATGACTGCGGCCGCCACCAACTACATTCCCGTAGACGAGACCTCTAAAAAGGCCTTAATTGCCAAAACCAAAGTTCTTGGCGGTGGAGAATCTGACTCCATCACCTTCAGCATCAAAGAGGCTGGTGAATACCAGTATCTTTGTAGCTTCCCCGGACACTTTGCTCTGATGCAGGGTAAAATTACTGTTAAGTAAGGTTTCCTGGAACAGCTAGATCTCAGAACGCGGTGCTCTCAAGAGTCCGCGTTTTTTAGCGCCTCCCCTCAAAGGCCCTCGAAAGCGTCAACTCATCGGCAAACTCTAATCCTCCTCCCGCGGGAAGACCTTGGGCAAGACGCGTCACCCGGCACCCCGTAGTTTCGAGCACTTCATACAGATAATTTGCCGTGGCTTCACCTTCAACATCAGAACTAGTCGCCAAAATGACTTCGGTCCCCGGGTTTTCACGAACCCGGCGGACCAATCCCCCAATTCGGAGATCTTCAGGACGAACATCGTCAAGAGGCGAAAGTTTCCCACCTAAGCAATGATAGAGTCCTCGAAAAACTCCTGATCGCTCGATCGGCAAAACGTCCGTGGGTTGTTCCACCACACAGATGATCTGAGTATCTCTTCCCTGTTCACTACACACGGCACAACCAGATTGACCGGTAAAGAAGCCACAAGTTGCGCAAGCCTTTACGATCTCGTGGCAATCCTTGAGAGCACTCGAGAGATCCATCGGGGCCGCCTTTGGATTCTGTAAAAGATACACCGCGATTCGTTCGGCGCTCCTAGGCCCAACTCCCGGCAAACGCTTCAACTCCCCCACTAAAGAGCGAACTTCAGAAGGATACTCAACCTTGGCCATCTGCGCGACTCGAATGTTGTTTAGTCATATGCTCGCCCTCCTTGAGGCGAATGACATTTTGAGCATCATCTCCCCTCCGACCCTCACAAGGCATCCTATGAGTCTGAGCGTAGACCGTAGCGGAAAACCAAGACCAGATAACGGCCAGAATCACCCCAAATGGTTTCCAAAAATAACCCCAAACGGCAAAGACCGGAACTAGTGTGAAACTCAAGAGTAATACCGAAACTCCAAGAATCGCTCTTCGCACGCTTCCTGGCGTCCCCAGAATCGCGGCAACCAAACCAAAGGAGGCAACGGCAGTGAAAACAATTCCAATTTTTCCAGGCAACCCGAGCTCGCCTCGAAGTTCTAGAGCATTCGTAGCCCAAAAACCTCTTACCGATTCATTCAAGCCATCAAATGCGCCCATGAGCTCAGTCGCAGTCCCCAAAAAGAGGGATACAAAGCTAAAAGTAATCAACGGAACTGGAAGATGTCCGGTCGGCTTTTCTGTCTCGCGCGTCAAGGTAGGTGCGAAATAGCAGAGAAAGGACGATCGTGAAAGGGTTTTGAACCTTTGATTTCAAGCTGCCCGACTGGGCCTCAGAAATTCAAAAGATCTTGCAAGTCAAAAAAACTACCTCAAATCATCCTTCCCTCTAAAAAAGCTGGAAGCTCTTACTCCTCGATCACCCGATAGAATGACCGCACCTCTGGTGCCGCGATGACTGGTGAGTTGGTCTCGTCACCCAGCGAAGCAATTCCTGTTTCGATTGCATCAAAAGTCACGAGATCAAATGAGCGCTCAATAGTATAGGTCCGACCCGGCTTCGAATCAAATGTCAGCATTATCG
>JAKMGP010000228.1 GCA_022424905.1 Akkermansiaceae bacterium
ATCAGCTTGGTGAGCTCGTCGGGCTTAGCTTGCGTGCAACAGGAAAATCTGAGGTTTCTATCGACCTCGTTCCTGAGGCTGTTCAAGCCCAACGAGATATTACTCGCCGGAAGCCAGCCCTCATTACCGCTGCAGCCCTCTTCATTGTTGGTCTCGGTCTATGGGCTGGTTTTAAGACCAAATCGGTGAGTGATGGTGAAGCTCATCTTGCTAGTCTGGAGGAAGATGCCAGAGAAATCCAGCAGTCCGCTTCTAAGATCAAAAAGCTCCTCAAGGATGAGAAGAAAAGTTTGGATCTTATCAATGCCTACGCTGCTGCCGAAAATGGCCGCCTTAGCTTTATTAAGACGTGGAATGACGTGTCTAAGGCTTTTGTGAGTGAGAATGTTTGGGTAACCGACTTTGAATATCGCACCAAATATCAGATTGATGGGGATGCGAAAAGCGATCCGGTCATGGACGAAAGTTTTTCAACTGCCACCTACGGTAATTCACCTTTGATGAAGGAGGAAACTTGGGTTGATAGTGTTGCCATCAGTGGTTTGCACCTCAACAAACAAGCTGAGGTTCTCGATATCCTCGAAGAGCTCAAAAAATCTGGAGTCCTTAAGTTTGTCGATCCTAAAGGCAAGCCAATCCCAGATAATCAACTTGCTCAAATTACAGCTGCTCCGGCAGAAGAGACCAATGACTACGCGGCTCCTTTTAAAATGCTTGTCCCACTGAAGCAGCCGTTCCAACACAAATAATTCACACGCACTTAAAAAATTACTTACTATGTCTTGGTTTAAAGAAAACAAGTTCCTCGGCGGATTGCTGGTTGTCACGGTCCTTTTGGCCGCAATCATCATCTCTTTTGGGATGAAAGCGGGCACGAGTCTCGAAGACGTTCAGCAGCAGGTGGCTACGAAAAAAGCGACTCTGAAAAAAGATAAGAGTCTCAACCCTTACCCAAATCCTGAAAATGCGAAAGCGAAGGAGGCGAGCCTTAAAGAAGTTCTTGCGAAGGGGAAAGAAGCTCGTGAGAAGCTTCTCGCCTTTATTCCTGAAAAAACGGAGAACATCTCCGGAAAGGATTTTGCAACCAAGCTTACCGATACCGTAACCAGAGTGACCGAGCTTTTTCCGGGGGAAAAAGCAATACCAAGCGGTTTCTACCTTGGCTTCAGAAAGTATCGCGGTAGCCAACCAAAGGCGGAAGCGACAGGTGTTTTAAATTATCAGCTCGATGCAATGGAATACCTCTTAACCCAAGCTTCAGAGGCCGGGGTGAAACAGATTGAGAACCTTGTTCGCGAGTCACTTCCTCAGGAAGATGGCTATGGTTGGCCTGGAACCAAGAATGCGAAAAGGCAATCACGCGGAAGCGGCCGGCCTAAACGTCCTGCTCCCGGAGCAGTTCGCCCTCCGAAGTTTGAAAAACTGCCCTACATTGCGCACCGTATGCCGGTTGAATTCACGTTCAAGGCTCCGGAGCCTGTTCTCCGTGAATTCTTAAAGCGTATTGGTAATTCCGACGAGTATTTCTTCGAGACCCGTATTGCGCGGGTTTTGAATCCCGCAAGCATCCCGAGCGCTGGCAAAGGTGCTTCTTCTGAGAAGGAGAGCGGTGATGGCGGCGGCGGTGCTTTTGGTGCCATTGAAATCGAGGGTGAAGAAACCGCTGAGGAGGAGCCTGTTGAGTCCGTTAAGGTTCTCGACAAGGTGTCCGGTGGCGAAGAGCTCACCGTCTATCTTCGTGCCGACCTTCTTCTCTTTATTGAGGAAGAAAATCTCCCAGAACTCAAATAAAACACCTACGAAAAATGTCCTGGATTAAAGAAAATTATCATGTCGCAGCACTAGGTGGCGGAACCCTCGTTCTTGCGGGTCTCGGCTACCTCGGATACAGCGGAAATCAGGCTGTGAACGAAACGTTCAGTAAGCTTGGAACCAAACAGGGGAAAACAACGACCGCCGAAGGCGGTGATATTGCTGCTTCGGTGACCAAGATGGTTACTGAGCAAGACCCCGTCATTCATCAAAAAACATCCGATGGCCGCCCAGTCAATCTCTTCACGAGTGTTGACCTCTACACCAAGGATGGAGATAAGAAGAAGCTCCTCGATTTGCTGAAAATTGATCCGGTTCATCCACCGATTGGTAATCAGTGGTGGGTTGATCACCGGATCGATCCTTCTTACTCAGATTCCCCGACAATGGATCAGGACTCAGACGGCTTTACGAATAAGGAGGAATTCCTTGCTAAAACTGATCCTAACGATCCAGACGACTATGGTGCTCTCGTTCAAAAACTCGAGGTTGTTAAGGTTGAGAGTGACATGTGGCGCTTGCTCTTTAAGACGGTTCTTGGGAAAGGATATCAGTTTGACTATGCCTATGTCCCGTTTGGTAAGCGACTCATGACCAACCGGATCCCAGCTTCCGAAGTTATTTCGGTCGGTGATACATTTTTCTCGTCCGATCCTGGAAAGGGCCGGTTTAAGCTGACGAATGTCGAAAAGCGTGAATTCGAGGGGCCTGCTGGGAAACAAATGCGTGAGTGGGCTACGATCGAAGACCAAAATCCGAGTAAAAATAAGAAGCAATTTGATCTACCATTCAATGCTAAGAAAGCGGAGCTGCGGGACATCACCTTTTACGACCACCGTGTCACTCTGCGCTTGAATGCGATTGGGGAAGAGGGGAACGAGATTACCCTCGAAGAGAGCGGGTCTTTTGCTTTGCCCGCCAATGGAGCTGATAAGATCTATAAGCTAGCAGAGGTTAAGCTCGGTGCAGACCGGAAACCCGAGGCGGTCATCGTCGAGTATAACCTCGGTGACGGAGTCAAAACTATAGAAATTGACGTCCCCGCTCAGTAACTCAAAATCAACAAATAATCGTAAAAACTAACCCTGGAGTAGGAGAGGCCGAAGGAAACTTTGCCGTTTTTGAAAAAAGAGCTTCCACCACCCCCACAAATCAACAATAAATCACTCAGATCATGCAGAAGAGAAATACACACCTAACTCATCGCACCATGTTTGCCTTAGCGGCACTCGTGATCGCGCCGCTCTCAGTCGAGACCGGATACGGTCAAGAGGACTTGCTCAGGCA
>JAKMGP010000245.1 GCA_022424905.1 Akkermansiaceae bacterium
AAGAAGAAGACGAAGTATCTTTTTCCGAATGGCGTGACCAAAGTGAATGGGGTTAAGGATCTTCCTTGGGCCGCTGAGAATTACACCCTGGGTGGGAAAGAGTATGGAGTGGTCCATATGAATGCGCCGACCAATCCTAAGGGAACGGTGCACTCTGCTTACCGGGACTACGGCCGGTTCGGAGCCTTCTTTGAGAAAGAGATAAAGAAGGGGAATTCACTCGAGCTGGATTATGGGTTCCTGATTTTAGACGGGAAGCTCCCTGCGGTTGAGAAAATCGACGGGGTTTGGAAAACGTGGTCGAAGTAGGAACTTATGGGCGGTCTTCAGACCGGCTTCTTATCGTTTTCTGAGGGCGAGGTAATTCCTCGCCTTTTTTCTGAAAAGGGAGCTTTTGGTAAATCCTCCACCTGGGATTTGGTTCGAAACCC
This sequence comes from Akkermansiaceae bacterium, assembly GCA_022424905.1. Lineage (GTDB taxonomy): Bacteria > Verrucomicrobiota > Verrucomicrobiia > Verrucomicrobiales > Akkermansiaceae > SW10. The sequence goes on from JAKMGP010000245.1 coordinate 432, forward strand.
AGAGATCGCATGAGGTGCCGCCATCGAGGTTGATGGCATATTTGATATGAAACCCTTCAAAGGGTTGAGCTTGTAGGTTGTTGGCAAGACCCTGAAGCGTTGCGCGGTCGGCATAGCCGACCCCAAAGTGGTTGTCACCATCCCAAATTACGAAGGATCTAGGACGTTCTTTGGATTTTGAGAGGCCAATGAGGCGCTCTTGATTCCAAACGAGACGAGGCCCGGATTGGAGGAGCTCAGATGATTTTTGATAGTTCGTACGATGGGAAAGGATGGTGTTTTCTCCATCGATGATGCCAGTCCCTAAAAAAGAGTGAGAGTTGAATGCTCCTCTTGATTGTCCATCGGTGATGACAAGGCCGAGGGGCGAACCATCGGGATTAAAAAATCCGCCGTTGATAGCGGCAAGGCTTCCTCGCCCTGCAAATTCAGCGCGGGCGAATTCGGTGCCGGGGCCTTCTTTTTGGTCAATGACTTTTAGGAAGTAGTCTCGGCGATCAAAAGTGAGGGCGGTGAAGGTGGTGCCGTTGAGTGAGCTTGAGCTGACTTTAAGAGAGTGCCTTTGTGGAGGATGGGCTTCCAGGATTGGAGGCGGAGGAGGATCTTTGGGAGTAATTTCTGATGGGGTAGAAGTAGAGATGGGGGCGGGAGCGGAGAGAGCCACAGGGACGGCCTGAGGCACTGGGGGTAGGGGGAAGGTTGGGGCTGGAGGCCGGGCGTTGGGGATGGTGACCGAACAGGCGCCGAGAAGGGCGATGAGCGAAAGAATGAAGGGGAAATTCCAAAAGGGTTTCATTTGGCGGCACTGGCAAGCAGTGTCTGAAAATTTGGTGGGATTTCCTCGCGATCAACGATTGCTGTTTCGACCTCTGAGAATCCGGCGGAGGTGATCATTTCTGCAAGTTCGGCTTCGGGAAAACCAAGCCAAGTGTCGAAGTAGAGTTCGCGTGCTTTTTCGAAAGTGTGCTGGAGGAGATCTAGAACGATGAGGCGACCTCCCGGTTTGAGAATGCGGTGGGCTTCTGAGAGAGCCTTGGACGGTTGCTCAGCATGGTGGAGGGCTTGGGAAAGGATGGCGAGATCGACGGAAGAATCGTCGATCGGTGGGGATTCGATGTCGCCAAGACGATATTCGAGATTGGGGAGCTCATTTTCTTTGGCGAGCTTTTGGCCGAATTCGACCATTTTTTCTGAGCTATCGATCGCGATGACCTTCTTGGCTCGTTGGGCGATCAGCTGGGAAAGGGTGCCTTCGCCCGCCCCAAGATCGGCGACGGTATCGTAGTTGAGGATTTTGAGCATGGCTTCGGCGAGCCCTTTCCAGGACCGGCCGGGGACGTATTCGCGGCCAAATTTTCCGGCGAGTTCGTCAAAATAGGCTCGCACCTGGTCTTTTCGTTTCCGGAGGATGTGCCGGAGGGATGATTGATCTTTCGCGCATTCTGGAAGCTCGCTGCCGGCCTCGCGGATGATTTTTTCGAGGGCGGGAGGAATCTGGGCCGAGTAAATGTTGTTTTTCCCCGAGCGTTGATCGGCGACGAGGCCCTCTTTTTTGAGCTGAGAGAGCTGGGTTGAGATCCGGGACTGCCCCATTCCGAGGATTTGCTGGAGCTCTGCGACTGAAAGTGATTCGTCTCCGAGCAGCAGGAGAATCCGCAACCGCGTGGGGTCGGAGATCATTTTAAGGGAATTGAGAATTGACGGCATGTGATTGGTGGCTTAATTCGCATCATCGAATCGCGATTCGATGATATCAAAAAAAGACCCATGAGCAAAAGCTTCATTTTCTCTTCAGAATCCGTCACCGAAGGACACCCAGACAAAGTCTGTGATACTGTCTCCGATGCTATCCTCGATGCTTGTCTTGAGCAAGACCCCAAGTCCCGTGTGGCTTGTGAGACTCTTGTGAAAGACAACGTTCTTGCCCTTGCTGGAGAGATAACGACTGGCGCCAATTTTAATTACGAAGAGGTGGCTCGCGAGGCGGTCCGGAAAATTGGATACGATAAAGCATATGCTGATAACACCGAGTATAGCTATACTTCCAAGTTTGATGCCGATGGCCTCTTCTTTATGAATCTTCTTGGAAAGCAGTCGCAGGATATCGCGCAAGGGGTGGATGCCGATGCCGCAGATCACAAGGATACCGCCGAGCAGGGCGCGGGTGATCAAGGGATCATGTTTGGCTACGCTGCCAACGAGACTGAAGAGCTGATGCCCGCTCCCATAGCTTACGCTCACCGATTGGGTG
>JAKMGP010000252.1 GCA_022424905.1 Akkermansiaceae bacterium
TGGCCAATCAGGAGGGGAGGATTCAACTCAAACTTCCACCGGGAATGGACCTCACAGCGTATCAGGGATTCAAGTCGTTCTTGGGCTCTGAAGGTAACCCGGCCATCTCCAACTGCATGGCTTGTCACAGCGGGCCAGAGTTCTCGGCTGGTAAAGGATCTTTGCGTAATCACAAAATGACTGGCGCCGAGTTGCAGGCCGTCATCCGGCGGAAGATGGCCAAAGCAGCTGGTGGCGACCAAGCTTATGCTGGTTTGGAAATTTCCGACGCGGAAGTCACTGGATTGGTTTCGTTTTTGCAATCTTTGAATGATGTAAGCGACAAACGCTTCCGTGACCTGGTGCTCGAAGCCAAGGTCACTGATGTTACGAAAAAGCCAACGCCGAAGAAGACTGAAGGCCCGAAACTGAAGCGCTTGCTCAGAGGAACGATTCGCTTTGAAGGTCCGCGCCCCAAGCGCGCACCGGTTCACATGGACGAGTCGAGCCGTAAACTTCATCAAAGCCAGCCCCGCGACGAGAGCGTCCTCATTGGCAAATTTGGTGGTCTTGCCAACGTGTTCGTTTACATAAAAAATCCACCAGCCGGAGAATATAAACTTCCAACTAATCCCGCCATCCTCGATCAAAAAGGCTCGATTTTCATCCCGCGTGTCCAAGCCGTCCGCGTCGGCCAGCAGCTCATGATGAAAAACGGGGACCCTTTCATTCATAACGTTCGTTCACTTTCGAGGAAGAACCGCCAATTTAATATTGCCCAACCACAAGGTTCACCCGATCGGGAAAAGACCTTCGATCAAGCCGAAGGTCCGATCACGCTCAAATGCGATTTTCATCGGTGGATGGAAGCTCACCTGTGGGTCATGGATCATCCCTTCTACGCGGTGACGAACTCGGAAGGGGAGTTTGAGATTTTGGATCTTCCGCCAGGAGATTACGAGGTTTCTGCCTGGCATGAGAAGTTGGGTGAGCAGAGTCAGAAAATCACGGTCCGCAAAGACGGAAGTGTTTCCAATTTTAAATTCCGGGCTCGGTCAGAGTGATTCTCATTAAGATTAAAATCTGACTATCGTTATCCACACTTCGAAGACCTACCAAAGTGAGTCACTTGTTCTCACAAAATTTTCACCGAAGCAAAATGAAATCTTATCCGATTGAGATCAAAGCTAAACTGGCGATCGCCATCTTTGTTGTTTCGATCCTTGGCTTCAAACAAGTTTGGGCAGACACCTCGATCAATAGGCCAAACGTCCTCTTCATCGCAGTCGATGATTTGAACGACTGGGTTGGTTGCCTTGGAGGGCATCCCCAGGCTAGGACTCCCAATATCGATCGTCTCGCATCGAGGGGAGTGCTGTTCGAGCAGGCGTATTGTTCGTCGCCTTTATGCAATCCCTCGCGGATGGCGGCGATGACCGGATTGCGGGCGTCGACGATTGGAGTCTGGGGCAACGGCGGAACCCATGATCGTCCCGGAGCAACTTCGTGGTTCCGGGATAAGCCGGAGTTCAGGGATTGGGTGACGATCCCGCAGTACTTTCGTCAGCATGGATATAGGGCTGTGACTGGTGGAAAGATTTTCCACCAAGCACACGGCAAGTTTTCGGATCCCTTATCGTGGGATCATCAATATTCGACCAAAACAGGAACGCCTTTTCCTGGAAACGGACTCCGGTTACTGCACGGGATGAGCGACGAGTTCACTCTCGACTACTATAAAGATTGGGCGGATTGGATGCCTCTGGCTATTTCCGAAGAAGAAACTGCCGACTGGGAAACGGCCGAGGGCGCGGCTGCGTTCCTGCGGCGCGATCACGAAAAGCCCTTCTTTCTGGCGTGCGGTATCTTTCGTCCGCACCTCCGTTGGTATGCGCCACAGAAATACTTCGACATGCACCCCTTGGGCGAAATTGAGCTGCCGGTCACACTTGAAAACGATTTGAACGACGTTCCGCCAAGGGGGCGTCGACAGACCGGTGGGAGCCAGGCCTTTAGCGTCATCCAAGAGCATGATGAATGGAAGCATGCGGTTCAGGGGTATCTGGCGTCGTGTTCTTTCGCGGATGCCTGTGTTGGGGTCGTGCTGGATGCCTTGGAGAAAAGTGAACACGCCGATAACACCATCGTGGTTTTTTGGGGAGATCATGGTTTTCACATTGGTGAGAAAAATCGTATTTCCAAACTCACTCTGTGGGAGGATGGAGCGAAAACACCGCTGATCATCTCCTCTCCGGACTCTGGAGCGGTTCAAGGCAAGAGATGCAAGCAGCCAGTGAGCTTGATTGATTTGTATCCCACCCTTGTCGAGCTCTGTGGATTACCGAAGCGGGATGGATTGGATGGACGCAGTCTTGTGCCCTTGCTTCGCCTGCCGGAAAGCGAGTGGGAAACTCCGGCGGTGATTAGTCACCGCGACGATCATGCCGTTCGTTCCAAACAATGGCATTACATTAGTTATGCCGACGGCGGTGAAGAGCTCTACGATGCCGCCAAAGATCCGCACCAGTGGAAGAATCTCGCCAATGATCAGCGGTTTGCCGACGCAAAAACCCGACTCAAGAAATGGCTTCCTCAAAACACCCAACATGTCAAAGCCCCTAAGGTGAAACAAGATGTTCGGAAGCGACCGAATGTCGTCGTGCTTTTGGCTGATGACCTAGGGTCGAAAGACCTTGGCTGCTATGGAGGGCCGGTGAAGACACCGGTGCTCGATGACTTGGCTGCGAAGGGCGTCAGGTTCACTGACTTTCATGCTGGCGCCGCGATTTGCTCACCTTCGCGGGCGACCTTGCTGACGGGACGACAACATTTACGAACGGGAATCTATGGTGTCCTGCAGGATCACATGCACGATATGCATCTCCTGAAGCGTGAAGTAACGATCGCCGAAGTATTGCAACAGGCTGGTTATGGAACGGCCCACTTCGGCAAGTGGCACGTCGGGATGACCTCCGGTAAACGGAAAAAGCCTTCCCTCCAGGATCACGGTTTTGACTACTGGTTTGGCTTGTCTAATGGCGCAAATCCCACTCACAGGAATCCCACGAATTTTATGCGCAACGGCAAGCGAGTCGGGCCGATGAAAGGTTACTCCTGCCAGATCGTCGTCAGTGATGCGATCAACTGGTTGGAAACCAAGGCAAATCTCGATGAGCCGTTCTTTATGAACATCTGGTTCAACGAGCCTCATGCCACCCTCGCGGCACCCGTTGAGATCACGGCGATCTATGGAGACCCCAAGGATGAAGCCGCCATTTATTCGGCCACGGTCGACAATACTGATCGCGCGGTTGGTCGTCTCGTTGCAAAGCTCAAGGAAACAGGCAAGTTGGACAACACATTGATCATCTATTCCTCCGACCACGGGAGCTACCGAGCCGATCGCAATGGCGGACTGAAAGGCAACAAAGGCTCAAATTTCCAAGGCGGTTTGCGTTCGCCCGGCATTTTCTTCTGGCCCGATGGCGTTCGCGGCGGCCGGATTGAAAGCACGCCATCGGGAGCGGTTGATCTGTTGCCTACCATCTGCGGCTTAGCTGGCATTGATAAACCTAAAGGCGTGCACCTCGATGGCTCCGACCTGTCACCTTTGCTGATTGAGAAAGGGACGTTTAAGCGCTCGCAACCCATGTTGTGGCTTGCCCCCTCATCGGGCCATCTGGCCACCCTGCGGGAAGGAAATTACACGTTGATGGGTTACCGTGGTTACAAATTGCCTGCGAATCAGGTCAGGAAAAACGAGTTGTTGCAGGAGATGGCCAAGTTGGCGGACATTGATCCATCGATGCCCAATCTGGCTTCCCGCGTCAGCAACACAACCTTCACCAGCCCCGAATACAAGCGACTGAAGAACGAGTTCGTTCGTTTAAGAACCTTCCAGGAAGCGTGGATCCCAATCATCAAAAAAGGTGGTTTCAGTCGATTCGCACTTTACGACTTAAAGGCTGATCCGTTTCAAAAAAAGGATATTTCAAAGCAGCGCCCGGGAGTTACCAATCGTCTAAAGAATAAGCTGCTGACGCTCTACAAGGACGTCATGACCGATGCGCCGGACTGGCCCTCAAAATGAATCAATTTTTAACCATCGCGCTTCTATTTTTTGCCCTGCCAATTTATGGACAGGCTTTCAAGGAGGCATGGGCTCCCTTGGTGGAAGCTTCCTGCATCGATTGCCATGATTCGAATACCGATACGCCGCTCAATCTGGAAAAGATCGGGCATGATCTATCGGATCCCAACACCTTTCGGCAATGGGTGGAAATTTTTGACCAAGTCGACAGTGGCGAGATGCCGCCCAAGAAGAAAAAACGTCCAGATCGTGTAATTAAGAACAAGGCGCTGGCAACGCTTCATAAACACCTTCGCGATGCAAGTCTGGCGAAGCTGATAAAGGAAGGACGAGCTCCGGTTCGGCGTCTGACACGGACCGAGTACGAGTATACCTTGCACGATCTCCTCGGTATTAGTGGCGATCTTGCTTCGAAGCTACCGCCGGAAAGCACGACTTCCACCTTCGACACGATTGCTGCGGATCAAGGTATTTCCACGGTTCACATCCGCAGCTATCTTGCGTCGGCAGACCAAGCGATCGACGAGACCATCGAACTACGACCGAGACCTGATCGCAAACCACGCCTGATCGATTACCCTAATCATCCTTATCTCCAGATGTGGTTTAAAAGGGAGCTGCGACGCGGCGGCAATACTGTGA
>JAKMGP010000273.1 GCA_022424905.1 Akkermansiaceae bacterium
CATTGCTCAGGAGCGTCTTCCTCCCATGGTCGTGATCCAAATCGCTAATGGTGGTGGCGACGCTCAGGGACATCAGCGAGGTAAAGAATATGATACGATGTCGGGAGTCTTTGCTGAATATATCGAGACCGAAGTCCTTCCTCGAGTAGAAGAAAATTGTGCTGTTAAACTCACCAAAGATCCCGACGCACGCGCCGTTATGGGAAGCAGTTCAGGAGGATCAGCGGCGCTTATTATGGCCTGGTATCGAACCGATCTCTACCACCGAGTGCTCACCACCTCCGGAACATTTGTGAACCAACAGTGGCCCTTTGACCCAAAGACTCCGGGCGGGGCCTGGGACTTTCATGATAAGCTCATTCCTAATACTCAAAAGAAGCCTATTCGCCTCTTCCTCGCAGTGGGCGACTATGACCTGCTCAACCCCAATGTGATGCGCGATGATATGCATGACTGGGTTGAGGCCAACCATCGCATGGCCAAAGTTCTAAAAACTAAAGGCTATGATTACCAATATCTCTTCTGCCAAAATTCAGGCCATGGGATTGGCAATGCTAAGACCCAGTTTCTCCCACATGCCATCGAGTGGGTTTGGCACGGTTACCAAAAGAAAAAATAGAAAAGTCTACTGACTCACATCGAAGCAGAAGACTAAATCCTGATCCCTTAAATAAAGCTTTCCATCCAACACAACTGGATGGGTCCAGACCTTACCATTTGTTCCTTCTCGGAGCTTCGTGACTTTGGGCATCGGGAAACGCCCCTTTTCACTAAACCCATCCGGAGTCGCGACCGCGAGAAAGACCGAACCGTCAGATTCATTCACACAGTAGAGCATTCCATCTGCGTAGTGGACTGCGCCTTTTTGAATTCCTTCGCCGCTCTTGTTCCACTTTCTTTCCCCCGTCTTAAAATCCTGACAAATCAATCCTCTTCCGTCCGAGAAGCCATACAGATAACCATCCACTAAAACGACTCCGCCGTGGTGGTTCTTCATCTCTTTGTTTTCCCAAATATCCTTAGCCTCGGCACCAGAGATATCCACCAATTTACAGCCAGCTCCGTAACCGGACGTCATGTAAACTTTCCCATCCTGATAAATCGGAGTGGGGATCACAGCGGTCCTTCCCTTTGGCCACTTGGAAGTCCAGAGCAACTTTCCGGTTCCAGCATCGACCCCCGCCAAAGTCTTCATGAAGAGCTGAACGTATTGTTTCTTCCCATTCACCTCCGCGATGATCACAGAAGAATACTCGGCTCGATCCGTGAGTTCCTTACTCCGCCAAATCGTCTTCCCGGTTTTTTTATCGAGAGCTGCAATCGCACCATCTTCCCCACCAGGAGTGACAATGAGACGATCGCCATCCACAAGAGCAGACTCGGAGTAACCCCATGGCGGGACTTTACCCCCAAAATCGTCAACCAGCTCTTTGCTCCAGACCTTCTTCCCATCAGCCGCATCGACCGCCATCAGAGAGCCATTAGCACTAATTGCATAAACCACCCCATCACTTACGGTCGGAGTTCCTCGCGGACCACTCCCCCAACCGGTTGAGTAACCTTTCGCAGGATCTTCACCTAGATCCGAAGTCCAGAGTTCCTTTCCATCTTCTCCATTCAAACAAATGATCTTGGCCTGTCCCTCAAATGATCCCGTGTAGTAGATCTTCCCGCCAACGATTGCTGGACCACTATATCCCTTCCCACAATCCCGATACTCCCAAAGAAGCTCTGGGCCTTCTTTGGGCCATGTTTCCAGCAATCCCTCATCAGGCGAGTGATCAGTCCTCGATGCCCCTCGAAAAGTCGTCCAGCTCGCATCTTCTCCAGTCTCTCCTTGAGCTGCGACAAAATCCTGATCCGCTTTCGACAAGAGCTTCAGATCAATTTGGATCACCCTCCCATTGGAGCGCCTCACCGAAACCTTCCCCGCACTCGTCTTAACAAAAGCACCCTCTAAAGTGCGCCCAGTTTTGACATCGGTCCATGTGCGCCCTGAAGCAGGTAAGAACCCAAAAAAAAGGATAAAGGTACTCAGGACCGCAAACGGGAGATATTTTGACTTCACGATTCAGCAAGGTAAGCCGAAGCAGCTCCTTTGTGAAAGTCGCAAATAAAGAAAAGACGTGATGGTTTTAAATTGTTACGCTCAAACGAGTCGCCCGATCAGAAGATCACCTGATCATTAGCTTCCAGATTAAGATCAACGGACAACCTTAAACGTGAGCCCAACAGATCCTGAAAATCAGTCCTTAAGAGGGCGCACCCAAATATTACGGAAACGGACAGGATTCCCATGGTCCTGCATCGAGATAGGCATCTTGTCAGGATGAGCTTTATAATCGGAAGCGGCATGCGGCCCACGCCATCCAGTTCCCCCACTCAAAACGGTGTGGTCTTGGATGAGAACTCCGTTGTGTAACACGGTGAAGGTGGCACGACGCGTGACCTTGCCCTCTTTATCGAAAAGTGGGCGATGAAAAATAATATCGTAACTCTGCCACTCACCGGGCTTGCGTGAAGCATTCACCAGTGGCTTGGATCGACCATAAAGCGCCCCGGCCTGCCCATCAGCGTAGGTCTGGTTTTGGTAACTATCAAGAACCTGAATCTCGTACGTTCCCATCAAGAAAACTCCGCTGTTCCCTCGCCCTTGGCCACGGCCCTGCACTTTTGAAGGAGAAGCCCACTCGATATGAAATTGGCATGAACCAAACGTTTTTTTCGATTGCACGTATCCGGCGCCACGAACTGACTCCATCGCTTCATCAGCCACCTTCCATTTACTGGGGCCTCCTTTGGTATCAGTCCAATTGGCATCAAAAGACTCCGCACTCCCATCGAAAAGCACCACCGCATCCGATGGAGGAGCCCCAAGCATCTTGCCGGGCGAAACAACCTTAGGAAGCGGCTGTTTCGTCGTATCGGTCTCATGCACCTTAACGCCGTCGATATACATGTAAACGGACTCTCTCCCATCCGCATCCTTCTTTTTCTCAACCTTAATTTCAGGCTTACTCATATCCTCCTCAGCATGAAGAAAAGAGGTAGCAGCAGTAAGCGCGAGCACTGCCGCAGGAGTTGGGATTCGAAATAAATCGATCAGGGAAGATGTGTTTTTTGGCATGATTTGCATCTTATGATTTCGATCCCCGAAGGGTCAACTTTAGATCCTGCTTCGAATCACTTAGGGGATTTATGAACCACGCGAAAGAGATCCAAAACATACCCGACAGATTTACAGCGTATTAGCCGTATTCTTAAGTCATCAAAATGTTAGGGTTTTGTGACTCTCGAATATGACGAGAAAGAGGACCTGGAAAAATCCCCAAAAGCCTGACCACTTTTTGCAAATATTCATAGCCCCCTTTAAGTCCATGAAATTGTTTTTTATAATTATGACATTTCTCTTATCTCCTCTCTGGAGCCAAGTCGAAGTCTCCAAACTGCCCAAAGACCTTGCCAAGAAGACCACCTCTCTTAACCCCGAATTTCTGATCTTTGGTAAGGGTCAGGCTACGAAGGATAAAAAAATTCCTCTCCTCATCTACCTCCACGGGGGAGGAGGAGTCGGAGATGAAATCCGTAAAGTGGAGCGACAGCCACGTCGCCTTCTTGAAACCATCAAGAAAGCGGGCCACAAGTGTCTCTGCGTCGTACCTCAAGCCATGAAAAGCGCTCGCGATCAGAAAAAAAGAGGCGGCTGGGTTCCAGCCGATCTTGATCTTCTCCTTGAGCATCTGAAAAAAATCCTCCCGGTCGACGAAAATCGAATTTACCTGACTGGCAATAGTATGGGTGGATATGGGACCTTCGTCTGGGCCGCAAGCTCACCCGATCACTTCGCTGCGATCGCTCCTATGGTCGGAGGCCTCGGATCAGGCGGGCCGAAGGATGTGACTCCGAAACTTGATGAATGGGGAAAGAACCTCGCCAAGATTCCCATGAAGGCCTACTACGGAAAAAAAGACCGCGTCGTCCCAGC
>JAKMGP010000275.1 GCA_022424905.1 Akkermansiaceae bacterium
CTTTATGATCCTAACGGTCCTCAATCGGAAAACCTACACATCGGTTCGGGTGCCGACAGTGGCAGAGCATTTTTCTTCGATGGCCTGATCGATGACGTTGCTCTTTGGGATCACGCTTTAACTTCGGCAGAAATCAAAGACCTTATGACGAATGGCGTCCCGGGCGGGCCGCCTTCCATCACGACATTCGAGGCCAGTCCTCCATTCATTGATTCCGGGAAAAATGTCACTCTTTCTTGGGATATTCAAAATGCCACCTCGGTAAGCATTTCGCCCAATGTGGGTAGCGTCGCTGCGGATCGCGGAAACATCGTGGTGACTCCCTCCGAAACCACCACTTACACCATCACCGCAATCGGAGAATCATCTCCCGCAGCGACATCCCAAATCACGGTCGGAGTGGATGTCGAATCTTTAGATCCCATCATCACCGAATTTCTCGCAGACAATAAAACCGGGCTCATCGCGCCCGATGGCAATCGCTCTGACTGGATCGAACTCCATAATCCAAATCCTTTTGCCATAGAAATCGGAGGTTGGCATCTCAGCGACGACTCTACCCAACTCGAAAAATTTACTTTTCCTTCCGGCCAAATTTCAGCGGGCGGTTACAAGATCTTCTTCGCTGACAGCAGCCTTGAAGCACTCAATTTCAAACTCTCAAAAACCGGCGATTATCTCGCGCTATCGGATCCAAACGGGGATTTAATCTCGGAGTTTTCTCCCACTTATCCAGCCCAATTCGATGATATTTCTTATGGCCTCAGCAGCTCGGGAACCCTCACTTATCTCGAACCAACCCCAGGCGCAGCCAACGGTTCCTCGCGAAGTGAAATCGGCCCCAAGGTTAAAGGGCTGACTCGAAACCCATTACCACCCACTCGTGGGGAAGACCTCGTCATTAGCGCAAATATCACCCCACGAATTGGCGCCATTGCTAGCTCCAAGCTCTTCTATCGCGTTGGATTTGGAACCGAGCGACAACTCACGATGACGAAAGGTGCAGACGACCAATTTACCACGACCATTCCTGCAAGTGCCTATGAGGCTGGAGAAATGGTCCGTTGGTATCTCATCGCAACAACAACTTCCGGAGAATCAACCCGCGAACCACCCTTCCCCGATCTCACCGAATCAGCGCAATATTTTGGAACTGTGATCAGCGATCCTAGCATCTCGGTTGACCAACCGGTCATGCATTGGTTTGTCAAAAACATCGGAGCAGCAGACACGCGTGGAGGGACCCGAGGGTCCCTCTATTTTGAAGGCCAATTTTATGACAATATTTTCTGCCGTATCCGCGGACAAAGCACCGCAAATTGGCCGAAGCACAAATATAAGTTCGACTTCTACCGCGGTGATCATTTCCGGTGGAAACCAGAGGCCAAACGAGTTGAAGAAATTAATGTCAATTCCCACTATCGCGATTCCTATGTCCGCGAGAATACGATCTTCGCCTTCCTCAACGAAGCGGGCGCAATGGCTCCCGAAACGCGCTACCTTTGGATTAAGCGTAACGGATCCAACATGGGACTTTTTACTTTTGTAGAGCAAGTCGATGAGGAATTTCTTGAACGCCGTGGTATCGACCCAACTGGCTCGATGTATAAGGCGATCAATGTTCCAGCTACCCTTTCACCCACCGTAAACTCCAGTCTCTACCGTAAAGTCCTCCGAAAAAACGAACCTTACACAGAGCTTCGCGAGCTGACTTCAGGGATTAATATTTCAAATCCTAATCGTTTCGACTTCGTGGCCGACGCGGTGAATGTGCCCAACTACATTAACGTGATGGCGGCCATGTGTGTTCCGTTCAACCACGACCAACTGACCAAGAACTACTACGTTTATCATGACTTAGATCGCGGAGAGTGGTTTCGCATTGCCTGGGATGGCGATCAGGGGCTTCCCACTGGCCGGACAAATGGTAACGAGAACTGGTCAAGCCCACTTTATGGCGACGCCTTGCACACTCAGGAACTAGTGAGCGGCAACCCCAACCCCATCTGGCAAAACCACCTCCACGCGGCCATCCTCGATAATCCGGTGACTCGCGAAATGTATATGCGCCGAGTTAGAACGCTAATGGATGAATACCTCGCTATTCCCGAAGCCGGACCCTCAACCACCATTCTCGATCAAGGAGCACGCCTTCGCTATCTGGCTCCAATCGATGCCTCCCTAGAATCAAGCTGGTATCTCCCCGAATTTGATGACTCTGCTTGGCTCTCTGGCGTCGCCGGACTCGGTTACGAAAACAATCCCGGCGACTACCTGGGCCTGATCGAAACTCGGGTCAAACCTTCCGAAAGTCTCCCAAATGGCACTTCCGTTTACCAACGCTTTCACTTCAACGTGGCCGATTCTCCTTCCTCAGATCTCGTTCTGAGAATGCGCTATGATGATGGCTTCGTGGCCTACCTCAATGGTAAAGAAATTGCCCGTGACAACATCAACGGAACAGTTCGTTACAACTCCACTGCTTCATCACATCCAGATAGCCAGGCCATCAACTTTATCGAATTCCCTCTTCCTGGAGTATCACTGATCCCTGGCGAAAACGTTCTCGCGATCCAGATCATTAATCAGTCATCGGGAAGCAGCGACCTTCTCTGCGAACCAGAACTGGTCGACCGCCCGGGTGCCAATGGTGGATACTTTGAGGGCCTCCTAGAAGGGTTTCGGAATACTATACAACGTGACGTCGTAGTGGACCAAGCACTCTGGTCAGGTGCCGGGATCACTAACTTTAATAACGGTTACAATGGCGTTCTCAACACCTCTCTTCCGAATCGCCGTAACGCTCTCTTTGAGACTTACGGACCGAGTGGTTCTGGTCTGATCCCACAAGAGCAGTCAGCCGGACTCGTGATAAACTTCGGTAAGATCGAGTCGAATCCAGAGTCCGGGAATCAAGATGAAGAATTTATTGAACTGAAAAATCCGAACAATGAAGCAGTTGATTTATCTGGCTGGACTATCGATGGTGGAATCGAATTCAGCGTGCCTCCTGGCACCGTCATCCCTTCCAATAGTAGCCTATACATCTCTCCCAACGTTCATGATTTCCGCCTCCGTCCAGCGAGCCCAACCGGCAGGGAAGGGCACTATGTCATCGGAAACTATGACGGTCACCTATCCAACTTCACCGAGATTCTGAGCTTATCTGATTCCGACGGTTCGCTGATCTCGGAAGTAATTACTGAAGACCAGCCCAGCGATGCTCAACGCTTTTTGGTCATCTCTGAGATTATGTATCATCCAGACGAAGGAGCAGGCGAAGAATTCATCGAAATCATGAATATTAGCCAGAGCGTTACTCTAAACCTTGGAGGAATATCATTCACGGATGGTATCAATTACACGATTCCGCTCGGCACGCTTCTTGCTCCCGGAAATCGTATGGTGATCAATGCCTCAGATTTTAAAAATGGGACAGCTCTTAGTAACGGGGGCGAACTCCTTAAACTTGAAGATGCCTCGAGCGGCACTATTTCAGAGTTTCGTTACGATGATCAGGCTCTTTGGCCGATCTCGCCCGATGGCGGCGGGACAAGTCTGATTCTCAAAAATCCAACGCTTAAGCCAGACCCATCAATCGCCTCGAATTGGCGGCCCAGTTTGACCAGTGGAGGAAATCCAGGAACCACCGACGCCATCGCTTTCCGTGGCCAAGCTAATGGCGACTTAAATGGAAACGGGATATCAGACCTCATTGACTACGCCCTTGGCAACGGAGGGATGACGCAAATGACTGGCGACTCTTTTACATACCTCAAACGTTTGGGAGCAGACGATGCCACTTTCCAAATCGAAGCTTCCACTAACCTTATCAACTGGACCGACGCATCAGCTCTGCTAATCGAACAAAGTAGGACCGATCAGGGGGATGGAACCGCGCTCATTAAATCAAAATTATCCCCGGCCGTTTCTGGCACCCTCTGGTTTTTTCGAATCCGTGTGACTTTGAACTTGCTTCAAAATTGAAAAGTTGAGATATAAAGAAAATCGACAAAATCGATTCTCATTTTTTTATGAAAACATTCTCAAAGATTTTAATTTCCTGCCTCACCCTAAATGGCGCTCATGCTGAGCTTGTGGCACACTGGCCTCTCGATACCGACGCCCTCGACGCCACAGCTAACGGTTACGATGGCGAAATCCAAGGTGGAACGGTGACCTATGGTCAGGATGGAGCCAATGCCAACACCGGCTCCTCAGCCTCCTTTCCTGACAATGGTCATCTTGATATCCCTTTTAACGAAGCCTTAAACGCCGAGAGCTTCACGGTGGCGCTTTGGGCCAACGCCTCATCGACAGGTGGCTTCGCCTCCCCCATCACCAGCCGCGATGACGTTGGTGGAGGGGCAAGCACTCATGGTTTCATCCTTTACAATGATAACGGAGGGAACTGGAATTTTTGGACAGGTGACGGAGATCCCGGATGGGATACAATGGTAGGCGGTTTCGTTGAACCAAACGTCTGGACACACATTGCCCTCACTTTTGATGCTGCCACAGACACCAAGTCAATCTGGATCAATGGCTCTCTAGCTGCCACCGAAACCGCGCCAGCCCAATACTCGCCCAACGGAACGGTTGAATTTGAGGATCTTCACATCGGTTCAGGTCAAGACGATGGCCTCAACTTCTATTTTGACGGGCTCATCGACGACGTTGGAATCTGGAACGAAGTATTGGAGGAATCATTCATTCAAAACATCATGGACAATGGCATCCTAAGCGGCCGTGCCGATCCCGCACTATCCACTCCCAATGCGGTCACGATAGACCTTGATGGCACGGTCCAAAGTCTGGATTTACCTATCAAGAACGCTGGACAGACCCAGTCGCTCAACATTTCGGCCGCCACCTTTGGCGATGATGCTAATTTCTCAGTCACCACTCTCCCAGGGAGTATCGCACCAGGCCAAACCGGCAATATCACCATCGCTTTCAATCCTCTCGGAACAACCGGGGAGTTTCTCGCCGATCTTCAAATCACTAGCGACGACTCTTTGACACCAGTCCGTATCATCAGCATCAACGGGGTCATCCACGATCCCATGCTCGTGAGCGACCAAACTCTCGACCTCGGTGAAACTACCAATGGCTCCCTCACAATCACTAACAGCGGAGCAACACGCGCGCTCAATATTTCAGCCTACAACATCACGGGCCCCGATGCCGAAAAATTCAAAGCAAGCGGCCCAGCTTCCCTCGCTGCTGGGGGTGGAACCGGGAACGTCGAAGTGACCTTCGATAGTCAGGGAGAAGAAGGGACCTTTACCGCTTCTCTCGAGATTGTGAGCGATGACCCCCTTGTGCCCACCGCGGTCGTAGCCTTATCGGCACAGGTCCCATTTGGAGATATCCTTGTCGCATGGTGGCCCTTAGATATCGATGGAACCGATGCCAGCGGCAATGGCTTTGACGGAACAATTGAGGGCTCAGTTACATCTGCTGAAGGGGCAAACGCCACTACCGGAGGATCACTGACATTTGATGGAGGATCACGCATTGACGTCCCCTTTGATCAGAATCTTAATCCATCTGACTTCACCGTCACGATGTGGGCGAACGCATCAACAACTGGGGGATTCGCCTCACCCATCACGAGCCGGGATGATGTCAATGGAGGAGTGTCGACCCACGGATTTATAATTTATAATGACAACGGAGGCAGCTGGAACTTCTGGACGGGCGACGGGAATCCCGGGTGGGATACACTTCCTGCAGGCCCCGTATTGACGGATACTTGGACACATCTTGCGATTAGTTACGACAGTCTTACCGAGACGAAAAGCTTTTATGTCGATGGCGTTCTCGCGGCCTCTGATACCGCAGCCAACCAATATTCTCCCAATGGGACTGTCGAAATGGAAGTCCTCCATATTGGTGCAGGTCAAGATGATGGGCTCAACTTTTACTTTGACGGAAAAATTGATGATGTCGGCCTCTTCCGCGCCGCGCTCTCAGAGCAGGATATCAATACTATCATGGTAAGTGGCGTCGGGGGCTTCACCGGAGCCGCAAGAGATCTAGTGATCACCGCTTTGAACTTCGGTCCTGGCGATGGACAAGTTACGATCACCTTCGACTCGGTAAGCAACGCCACATACATCGTGGAACGCTCTACCGATCTCTTCATTTGGGACGAACTCACTGACAACCTTAACAGCGATGGAGAAACAACATCATTCACTGACCTCTCTCTTCCCGCCGGAACTGCGAAGGCTTTCTATCGTGTCCGCCCGCTTTAAAATAATCCTTGCCCTCCCCCCCCAAGTTTAACACTATTAGCCTAAATCCCATTATCACCATGAAATTTATTTCGCTCTTCCCCTATCTCGCCGCTCTTCTCCCAATTGCTTCGTCGGCGAGTCTTGTTGCTTACTACCCCCTCGATACCGACGCTTTGGATGCGAGTGGCAACGGCTTCGATGGTTCGGTCGTAGGTGGAACAGTCGACTTCGGCCAGGCAGGAGCAAACGGAAACACTGGGAGTTCAGCAGCTTTCCCCAACAACGGCCACATAGACATTCCTTTTAATGCTGCCCTTAACCCATCCAGCTACACCGTGACACTCTGGGCCAATGCCTCATCGACAGGTGGCTTCGCCTCCCCCATCACCAGCCGCGACGACGTCGGTGGAGGAACAAGCACTCATGGTTTTATCCTCTATAACGACAACGGAGGAAATTGGAATTTCTGGACAGGCGACGGAAATCCAGGCTGGGATACCATGGTAGGTGGGTCTGTCACACCAAACGCATGGACACACCTTGCTATGACCTTTGATGCTAACACGGACACCAAATCAATTTGGATTGATGGCGCTCTCGCTGCCACTGAAACGGCTCCGAATCAATACTCTCCAAACGGGACAGTTGAATTTGAAAGCCTTCACATTGGCGCAGGTCAAGACGATGGACTCAACTTCTATTTCAGCGGGAACATCGATGATGTCTCCATCTGGAACGAAGCTCTAGACGCAGCGGCTATCCAAAATATCCGAGATAACGGTGTAAGTGTTATTCCGGAAGCAACATCACTCGGGCTCCTCGCCCTCGGTTGCCTCGGGCTCGTGAGACGCCGACGCAGCTAAACGCTAACCCCCGCTAAAGTTCCAAGCCCCGCCGGTGAAACGCCGCGGGGCTTTTTCATGCCTAAAAACCTGGCGGGTGTCTCATGATATGCCCTTTCCCCGGACGAGACCCGGTTTGCCAACGTGGCCCTTTCCGACCATCACCCCAACCGGTATCGATCCGGAGACCCGCCACAGTCAAAAAGACATGACCATTTCTCACATAAAGCGTAATCCATTTCCCCGAGCCAGGTTCCCCGTAATTCAAGAATCCCCTTGAAGACATATG
>JAKMGP010000278.1 GCA_022424905.1 Akkermansiaceae bacterium
AAGGCTGCTGGTTTGAATTGCGCTATTGTTTCAATTAACTATCGCCTCACATCAGAGAAGAGCTGGCCTGCGCAGATTTATGATTGCAAAGCAGCCTTACGATGGGTGAAGGCTAATGCCAAAAAATATCACCTTGATGCAGAGCGGATTGTGGTCTGGGGAGCATCCGCGGGCGGACACTTAGTCACGTTTATGGGGACGACGCAGAATCACCCAAAACTCGATGGGAAATTGGGGCCTCATATCGATCAGTCAACCTCGGTAAAAGGGGTCATAAATTTCTTTGGCCCCACTGATTTTTTAGTGATGAATCAGCAGGGAAGTTCAATGGATCATAATGCAGCGAGCTCACCGGAAGGGCAGCTTCTGGGGGGCGAGGTTTCTACTTTAAAAGCTAGAGCTAAAATTGCTTCACCATTTCATCAGTTGTCTAAGGATGATGCTCCTATTCTGACTGTCCATGGTACAAAAGATCCACTGGTGCCCTACCTTCAGGGCAAGGCGCTAGACAAAAAATTGGATACCCTCAAAGTTCCTTCTGTCCTTCTGACTGTGTTGGATGGTGGGCATGGTAGAAGTTTTGGCCCCTCGGTGGACAAGGTTGTGGTTAAGTTTTTAAAGCACCACTTTTTTGACGAAGAATTGAAGCTCGAGGATAGCTCAGTTAAAGCAGGACGGTGAGTTTGAAACTTATATTAACCATCGAAGCTTACTCGTAGCCCTCGCTTTTTCCAATATTCGGCAATGGATATTTCGATTGTTTTAGCATCGTCTTCAAGGATGAGGTGGGGCTTGTCTTGAATGTTTGTCTGGATCGTGTGGAGGGCTATGAAATGCTCGCGAGTTTTTTTTAGTCTTCCCGCTCCGCCATGAAGGCAATAATGCGATAATAACAAGGCACAATTATAGGCTTTTAAGGCTTCCCACGCATCAATCTTGGCTGTTCGCTCAAGCCACCCTTTTGAAGACAGAGAGAGCAGGGGCCGAATGCCGAGAACAGCGCTGCTGATAGATCCGGGCTTGGTGTGCTTTTCGATTCTCTTGCGAATCGCATGATCCATCTGACTGAAGTCAAAGTTCCCTCTTCCAACATGCGAAGCGGCCATGTATTCAGCAATTCCCTCGCTGAGCCAAGGTTGGCATTTCCACATTAGATTATGCATCGAGAGGTGAGTTAATTCATGAATAATGAGATCGAACGCCGGTTCCTGAAGAAGGCGTGTTTGGCTGGTGTTATTTCTAAAATGAGGCCAATTGATGAGGGTTCGATTCTTTGCTCCATCGTAATAGCCCGCCGTATTTTTGGCTCCGCCAGCAGCAAGATAATCTGCATCGTGACCTAAGATAAGAAGTTGTCCTTTTTGCTTCTTTGATGGGGCGTAAAGAGGCAGAGGGATATTTTGAAGCGCTAGCGGGACTGATTCGAGACACTTTGTAAAATCAGTCATTAGGGTGTGATCGTGCTTCTTAAAAGTCACGATCCGGAAGCTTTTGGTCTGGTAAACGAACCGCCCGGCTTCAGGTATTATTGAATACTTTCCTGCTCCAGCTGGTGGAGGAATTTTCTTGAGCCAGGTCTGTCCCGTCAAGTTGCCAAGGAAGCCAAGGAAAAGGAGGATGTTAGTTACCCTCGCCATCTTCGAGAGGAATAATTTTGATTTTTTGCGATGGAGCAGGGTGAAGGCTCCCGGCCAAAGTTTCAGTCGTCTTTTTTTGTGGCGCGTCTTTGCCATCAAGTGCGCTTTTGAGGGCCTGCTCGACTAATTGGCCACAATGAATCTTCATTGGAGGAAGAGGTCCGAGGTCTCCAGAAAGTTCATCGGGTTTCAAATCGCGGGCCTCTTCGGGTGTTTTTCCTTTCAAGAGTTCAGTTGCCATAGAAGCGACGGCAATGGCTGTCTGACATCCGAATGCCTGAAACGACGCTCGATCAATTACTTTTTTTCCATTCTTTTCAGTGAATTTAAGCCACATGCGAAGCATGTCACCGCAATCAGGAGACCCAACGGTCCCGACGCTGTCGGCATCGTTCATTTCACCAACATTCTTAGGCTGGGCAAGAGCTTCTCTGGCGCGATCTTCAAATTCTTCCGTCACGAGACGACTGTATCGTATTGACATTAAAAGTCTAGGGTGAGTCTTTCGCTTCGTGCGAGGGATCAAAGTAGATTTTAACCTCGGCTTCTTGGGTTCCTAAAAGGTCCTGGGCCCGAATTAAAGCATCCCGGGTTGAGATGTTTGGATTGCTAGGTGCGTTAAAGAATAGGTTGGTTTCGCCTTCTTCGCGACGGCATCCTCGTTGAAGAGTTTGTAATACTCCTGAGCTTTTCAAAACTTTGTAAACGTCCCGGGTTGCTCCCGATACAATGAGGTGGCGATCATGAGAGCGAACAAAGCGGATGAGTTCGCGTAAGGACATTACACTGGTAGCGTCAAGGTGCCGGGCGTTTTTTAGGCGTAGGATGATTACCTTAATGTTGGGGTCAATAACGAGGCGCTGGACCTGGCTTTGGAAAAGATCGGCGGCACCAAAGAAAAGCGAGCCTTCAACATGAACGATGGAAATTGCAGGATTGGGGCGTTTCTGTTTTTGATCCAGCTCGCGGAGTTCGCCGTTATCACAAATTTCATATTCGACAAGATGGGGGCGGGAAACCTTTCGAAGGAACAAGAAAATCGACAATGAGACCCCGATGAAAATTGCTACGTAGAGGGGGAAAATTAGAGCAGTCAGAAAGGTTAGGATGAGAACGCCCCCATCCTCGGGTGTCGATCGAAGGCAGATTCTGATATTTTTCTTTTTGATCAATGACGCGGCTACTGCGATGACTAAGCCGGCGAGAGCTGCTTTTGGGATAAATGCGACGGGATTGGGGATGAGGAATGCGAAAAGGAAGAGCGCAATGAGGCAGAAGAATCCTGCAAGAATCGATGAAACACCGGAACGTGCGTCGGACTCATAGTTTAGCGCGGAGCGTGTGAGAGAGCCGGAGGAAGGCATTGCTGCTGTGAATGCACAGGCGAGGTTGCTCATTCCGACTGACATCATATCTTGATTTATTTCGGTCCTGCTTCCCGTTCGAGATGCGAGCGATTTTGCCATTACCGTATTTTCAAGAGTGGCTAAAAAAGCGATAGCAACGGCTACTCCGAGAAGGTTCGAGATATCAGCAAATAAACCTGCACTTGTCGGTTCAGGCAGACGAAGGGTCAAATCGTTTAGGGAAAAGCTAGAGAATGTTGGAACGGCGGCATTCCAGCCGGGGGACTGAGATCCAATTAAGGTTGAAACAATTGAGGCAAGAGCGAGTGAGATTGCAAAATTAGGCAAAGCTTTCAACCACCTGCTCATGGCAAGATAAAAGGCGAGGGTGCTAAGTCCAAGGACGGCGGGTTGCCAGAGGTAGGCTTTTTTTGTCGCTATCAGTTCGCTCAGCATACCAAAGAAGTTGCTGGCAGGAACCACGACTTCGCTTACCCCGAAAAGATGCTTACACTGGTTGATGATAATCAAGATAGCAGCACCGGTGATATAGCCCACTAGGACACTTTGGCTAACGTATTGAATTAACTCGGCAGCCTTTAGGATTGCGCCGATCAGGCAAATCACACCGACCATGAGAACAAGGAGGGGCATAAGATTCAACTTCTCGGCGCTGGAGTAAGTGCCGGCTGCGAAGAAACTAAAGACCATCAGCGAGGTCGCATTAGTAGGGCCCAGAATGGTATGCTTGGAACTTGCAAACAGGGGAGCAACTATAGCTGCAATTGCAGAGCATACGATTCCATAAAGAATCGGAAGTTCGGCAATTGCCGCATAAGCCATGCCTTGGGGGATCGCCAGGAGAGCGATGTTGATCGCAGCCCGGAGATCGGCTTTACCGTCCAACGAGCTGTAGTCTGAAAGATTGTCTCGGAAAGGGAAAAGGCGGAGCTGATTGCTGGCAGCCCATTTTCCAAAAGCGCGATATGCGAGCCTGATTTGTCGCATCATCTTATCCATACTTGTAATCTATGCGCGTTTAGTGGCTCGGCGAAAGAGGAAAGTCCCTAAAGCGATGCAAGCAAGGTTAGGAGCCCACATTAAAACTTTGGTGAGCATGAGGTTTGAGCCCTGAGTCTCATCAGCAATGATAAAGAAAAGGAAGTAGGCTACTGCTACTCCGAGACTCATACCTGATCCCGATGAAGTTTCCTTTCTTCGTGCTGAAAGCCCGAGGGGAATTCCGACGAAGGCAAGAGCGAGGGGAGCAAAGGAAAAGGAGATTCGGCGAACTCGTTCGGCATCAAACTCGTCTAGTTTCTCATCGGTTAAGTTGGCGGGCGGGTTCGCTAGAAGTTCGCGGATTTGCTCATTATCGAGTCGATTCGCTTTTACTCGACGAGTTTTTCCAGCTGCTAGGGGAAGGATCCAAGGCTCAACTTCTCCGGCGGAACCTTGCTGAATGGCTTGATCCCCGTCATATTTTTCCAGCCAAACCCCACTGAGTCGTAATTCAAGCTTTTCGACTTCTTTGTCGGGAGTAATTGATGCAACGTCGCGTGCATATAGGTAACCAACTGGCCACTCGCTGGTTTCATCTGCTCCCAACTCATAGGCGTGGAATCCCTGAAAGCTGTCGTCCGAATTCCGTGATTCGATATAAATCCGTTGCCCTTTCAACCGAGATTGCACGACTCCTGGATCAAGTAAACGAAGTGGGTCCTCTTTAAAGGTCTCATAAAGCATTACCTTGAGTTCGCCTTTGGATCGTGGAGAAACGGTTGCGTTGAGCCAGAGGCATAGAAG
>JAKMGP010000335.1 GCA_022424905.1 Akkermansiaceae bacterium
CATCCCCGAATCAGGAAAGGGGAGGGGTGAATTGCCTTCGGTGGATCTAGGAAAAGGGAGTGGTTTACTTTGAAGGCGGATCAAGGGCGTGATGATCCAGTTTGCGCGGTATAGAAAAAGTAGAAAACACCAATAATTAATGCCGACAAAAATCCAATATGACAGCATGTTTTTGCTTTTTTTGATGCGATAAGCGCTTTTCTTCTACGGCCAGATTTTTCCAGCGACTGTGCTCTATTAGCATAGAAAAGTCCAATGAGGCCGAGAGGCTGACAACAAAACAGGGTAATTAGTAAAGCTTGCCACAAATAGTTTGGTGGAGCTGATGATGGTTCTGAATCGGAAGTTCTGACGGCCCATTCGGCGATCTTGTAGTCGCCCTTATTTCTGCGTCTCTCAACTGGTGTTGTATCGCGGGAAGCTTGAGTAGATGGCTCTTCGACCTTTGGGTATGTCTTAAAAAGAATATCAATTTCTTGAATGGTTTTCCATTCATCCAACTCCTTATTCCAAGCTAGCTCTGTTGTGTCTATAGTCCCATCGCTTAGCATTCTTAGTAAATCATCTTTCGTAACAGGCCCCTGTTGCTTTTGGTCTTTTGTGTAATACCACTTCATCTGACTTTTAGTGTTAGCATCGTCTGTTGAAAATCTATTATACTTTTTTAGGGCATTTGTAATCACACGCAGAGAACACGGCTTACTCCTTCATGCGTGCTAGAGGCCGGTTTCGTGTCACATAGATTTACTCAGCCCCTAAGCAGCATCCCCTAATCAGGAAAGGGTGAGACATCGAACCAACTCTCACTGAACCCCGTTTCCCTAACAACGAAAACCCGCCAGCTGATTAACCAGCTACCTCTCCACAGCGCAGGAGTGACTATTTATCGTTGTAGAAAGTTAATTTGAGGAATGGTAAAGAATCCTTATTCGATTCGTCCTCCCAAGCAAACTGCGCAGCTGAGTATGATGAGCATACGAGAGAATAATAATAAATTACTCATCGGCATTCTTGTCATCTCGAAATTCCTTGAGAAGATCTTCCAGCTCTAGCTCAAAGGCGGCTTCAAGATTATCCAGCCAAAAGCAAATTTCTAGCAACAACAACCCAACTTCATGTCGAGTGAAATCCCTACTTTTGGAAACATCCGATTTTCAGGCACCCTTCGTCCATCTCAAAGTGCTGCGACCTCGATCATTCTTCCTCAACTTGAGCGAGGCGAGAAGCGTCTTCACATTGTAGCTCCGCCGGGTTCAGGAAAAACAATTCTGGGCCTTTATGTTTGGGCTGATCTGGTTCGAAAACCCGCACTGGTCCTGTCTCCAAACTCGGCCATCCAAGCGCAATGGACAGCAAGAACATCTTTGTTCAACCTCGACAGCAAAGATAAATTCATTAGCACTGACCCCAAAAAACCAGGCCTTCTTACATCGCTTACCTACCAATCAATCACGATGCCACGTCATGGTGGAGAAGGTTTCGACGAGATAGCGCTACAACTATGGACGGAGAAACTTATTGCTGATGGGCAAGCTGACGACCACCAGTCTGCTGAGGCGTGGCAAGTCAGTCTCAAAGATTCAAATCCAAATTACTACACTTCGCGGTTAGGAACATACAGAAAGAAGGTTCGGGATGATTTTGCTGAGAATGGCAACGCTCTTTGGACGCTCCATGAGAGTGCAAAGGCCAATTTGCTGAGGCTCAAGGAGGTTGGTATTGGCCTCATCATTCTTGACGAATGTCACCACCTGATGCATCACTGGGGTCGCATCTTAGCCGAGGTGAAGGAATTATTTGGCGACCCAATCGTCCTCGGTCTCACAGCGACTCCACCTAATATCGAAGCGACTCCGGGTACTGATGCTAAGCGGTATGACGAATTCTTCGGTCCAGTGGATTACGAAGTCCCGGTTCCTGCTTTAGTGCGGGCCTCAAATTTAGCCCCATACCAAGATCTATGCTATTTTGTTCGCCCGGCGCCCCATGAACTTGATTACATAGCGGGAGTTGATGGAGAATTTGAGGAATTATTACTTGATTTACAAAGGCCTCATGACGGTGATTCAAAATGCATCGCCCCACTTGATGATTGGATCTACACCAGCTTACAGGAGCGAATAAACCACCGTGGAGAATCCCTTTCATGGTCCAAATTCTATTCTAAGAACGAAGTGTATTGTGACAATGCGCGAAGGTACCTTCAGGGCAATCAGCGGCCGTTACCCTCTGACGTTCCACGAATTCCGCTGAAGACAAGTGATGAGTCATGGAGTCGTATGAGCATGCTTCGCTCAGTCCTTGATAGGTATGTTCGACACGGGTTGCGCTTGTCGAAAAGTAAAATCGACCATGAAAAAGCCGAATCAGTCATTGCTCGTTTGCGCCTTCTCGGTGTTCAAATTACAGAAACTGGCTCTCGCCCGTGTGCATCACCTGTGGGTCGAGTGATGGCGTATGCCTCTTCGAAAGTTGATGCTCTCAATGAGATCATTAGTGTAGAAATGAAGGCACTCGGGCCGAACATTCGAGCAGTGGTTGTGACCGATTTCGAGAAAACATCAGCAACAGCACTCGTCGAAGGTGTGCTCGATAAAGAAGCCGGCGGAGCCATTGCCGTGCTTCGTTCGCTCGTCAAGCATCAAGCTGGCGATCACCTCGATCCAATTTTGATGACGGGGAGCACTGTTCTGGTTGATGATGACTTGGCGGAGCGATTTTTGGAACGAGCCAAAGCGTGGATTAATGAACGTGACCTTGATGTCACCTTCACCGACGAAGTCCACGATGGTTATCACGAGATTCATGGTCGCGGGAAGCACTGGGCGCCAAGATATTACTCGCTCATGATCACCGAATTCTTCCAAGACGGATTGACAAAGTGCCTGGTTGGCACCCGTGGCTTGCTTGGCGAAGGCTGGGATGCTTCGCGCATCAATGTGCTGATTGACATGACCACCGTGACAACCAGTATGAGCATCAATCAACTTCGTGGTCGATCGATTCGTTTGGACAAAAAGTGGCCAGAAAAAGTCGCCAACAACTGGGACATCGTGTGTGTGGCTGACGAGTTCACCAGAGGATATGATGATTATCAACGCTTCAAACAGAAGCACAAGCAACTATTCGGGGTGTGTGATGATGGAGCCATCGAGAAAGGTGTAGGCCACGTTCATGCCGCGTTCAATGATGTTCGGCCAGAAGGAATCAGTGAGGGCATGGCCCTGTTCAATGAGGAAATGGTTCGCCGTGCAATGAGCCGTGCACACACTCGAGAGTTGTGGGGTATTGGCAAGCCGTTTGGAATTGAAGTTAGGCCAGCTGTTGAAGCCAAGGCTTCCAGTGGATTCTCCTCCGGATTCAAATTCGGTGTTAACAGGGAGGTCTGGACCGATGCATCGCTGACCCAAGCCATTGCCAACGCCATTGTCGACTCGTTGTGTGCACTGGGCGAGATGGCCCATGGCGCGCGCCCTTCAGGTGGGGATCGTGGCGGTGGCTGGATTCGTTATCACTTGCATAATTCAACGACAGAGGAAGCAGAAATATTCAGTAGGGCATTGTCCGAAGTACTCGGCCCACTGGACAAACCTAGGTATGTTGTGGCTCGTTCCTCGCGATTTTTCGATGCAACATGGCTCTCAAAGCTAATGCCAGAGGTCTTCGCTATTTACCTTCGAAAGCAACGTGTTTCTGTGATGATGTACCATGCAGTTCCTTCATGCTTAGCCAATACCAAAGAACGTGCTGCAGTCTTCCGACAGTATTGGAATCTGCATGTAAGTCCAGGTGAAGTGACCTATACGCGAAGTGCGAATGGCAAGCAGTTAGTTGAACACGCCCAAATGAATGGCCTTGTCCCAGAATTTGGCCTGCATCAAAAATCAGTATACGAATGAACTCAGCTTGATGCACATGCCACTTATAGATTTCTGATTCAATCCCGGATTGCAGCAAAATCCTCGTCCTTGAGGGCGTTCTCCTTTTTCTCAGGGTGTTTCTTCAGGTGTTCACCGATCAGGCGCTTGGCTTCATCGGCGTTACCCTCAAGGCATTCACAGCGGTTCCCAGAAAAGACTGTAGACAGGCAGGACATCGTTAACCTGTTTGCAGAAGGTGATGTTTACCAAGGTTTCATCGCTGCAATGGTATGGGGGTATATCAATGCCCCACGACCAAAAACAAAAGGTGGCAGGAACCACCGATCCCCCTAAGCAACATCCCCGAATCAGGAAAGGGGAGGGGTAAATCTGTGATGAGGGGGAGACATCGAACCCCGTATCCCTTATCCTGTATCTTCGAAACCTCTCACCTGAACCCCGTTTCCCGATTCAGGGTAAAGGGTTCGGGAATCAGGGTTCAGTGCTTGGCTGAAATCTGAGTTAACGGCCGATGTATCCGTAAACCCCACTTGCTGGAACAGGGATGAAAGATACAGGAATCAGGGATAAAAAAACCCGCCTGCATAGATGCAAAGCGGGTTTTGGGAGTCGAAGAGAACGATAATCGTGGGCTTTATCTAGAATGTCTACTTCTTGACCTTAGTAAACTTCTCGGTGATGACAGTTCCGTCATTTGATTTTAACGTTGCTTGAGCCAATCCTTCATTAATTCTGCGGAGTTCAACCGTTCCCATTTGTTCGTCTTTACCTTCTGTCTGTGTTCTAAACCTTCCAGCTAGTTTATTTGAAGAAACCTCGTTGAAACGAACATAGAATCCATTGCCATTAGCTCCATGAGCATTCGCAACCAAGGTTTGATTATGAGGTCTCCAGCCAACAAGTTCGGTCATTTTCTCTCCGGTTTCGGATGTCCAATTTCCGATCAGATAATCAGCGTTGGGATCTGGCCTTGTCCAAACAACATCTGACTTAGTGCCGTCACTTCGGTCTATTTTCCAGTGGCCCAGCATCCATTTCCATGGGCATTCTAGGGATTTTGGTTCTATTTTGGACCGAGTGAAAAGGCCGGTGATTTCCTGTTTCTCTCCGTTTTCGAGATTGGCGTTAATTGTAAAACGAAATTTATCTTTGGTTTCAAACTTACCTGTATATTTGCCGGAGTATTTTTGGGAAGTTGGCAGAATACCAAAGCATGTGCCGGTGATTTTCTCGGCACTTACTTCTTTAAGCTCTAGATCCCAATAGTTTCCCGCCGAGCCATAGCCGTTAATCTTTAGAGTTTTGGAATCATTTCTCCAGCCCGCTAGGGAAACCGATTTAACATCGTTCGGCTCGTCGAAAATGCCCCATAAAGTACTTCCTTTTGCACCAATTGCCCATCTTACGCTGCCTTTTAAACCAGCAGGCTGTATTTCATAATTCCAACTTCCTTGTAGCTCTTGCCATAATGCAAGTTGGGGAGCTTTTTCTACACTTTTTGAAGATACGATTGATAATGCCATAAGAGGCAAAATAAATTTGAATGGTTTTTTCATAGTTTTTTACACTTTAGGTTTAACATCAGTGAAAGAGCCACCGACATTCCTTAATACATGCGCAAAAGGATGAAATAATGTGCCAAATACAGATAGGCCTCTTTTTCATTTAGCACCGAAACTGGACAAAAGGGCATAGAGTATTAAGGGTTCCTGAATCTCTATTCTTCTCAAGCACTATCTCCGGATCAGGAAAGGGGGGGTGAATAAAGATAAGGTTGCCCATGTATCGATCTGACCGATTATCACTCAATCATAATCAATTTAGGGTCACACGAGGAGGTGCGTAATATCGATCTATGAAATTGATTAATAGAGGGTGTTCGCCAGCTTTCGTGGTGACCGCAGTAATACTGGTGGTTGGTCTAGGTATTCTTAATTCCAATTCTCGAAGTTTTAGTGGAACCTTATTTATGGTCCCATTTGCTCTTGGGCCTCTTTTTTTATCCTTATTACTGGCCTTAGTTATGCCGAATAAGGCTTCCCAGATTACTCTGATTATTGGCTCAGTCTTCTATGGTGGTTTTTTCATCCATTTATATGGCGGGTTATTTCATAGGAGCCCTAGTCCCCAGAGCGGAATAGGTCTTTTATTCATAGGATTTTACTCACTCCGTGTGATGATTCCAATATGGTGTGTAGCAGCATTCCTAAGCATCTACAAAAGAATCAAGAATCCTGATCCCCCTGAGCAGCATCCCCGAATCAGGAAAGGGGAGGGGTGAATCTGTGATAAGACTGCCCATGCATTGATCTGAGCGATTTACCTTTAAGTCGGGAGTGGGTTCCGTCTTATGTCGACGGCGTGATTCGAAAGATCGCTTGTTCTATTGCAGAGCAAGTGCTACGTCAGCTCCTAAGATGGATGACGACGCGACGAATTCTGAGGCGAAATCAACCTCTGAAAGATTAGAGGAAGAGAAGAGCGATTCAACTTTTCGGGACCTCGAGAGCAAGGTTAGGTCATTGTTGGAAACGGATGGGAAGATTTCAGCTATTAAGAGTCTAAGAGACGAATGCCCCTATTTGGGTCTAGCCGATGCGAAGATGCAGGTTGAGAGGCTTGAAGCTGGTAAGTCATTCCTCACTAAAGGAGGCAAGCTGGATGGGCTGCCTACGGCTTCAAGTTCAGGTTCGGGGTGTCTGATTGTCGCTCTGACGGTCCCAGTTGGGCTACTTACGTTCAAAGCCCTTGAGCATCTTCTTTTCTGATTAGGCATCTCTACACGCTTACGATTAACATTTGCGGCTGTCGCTTTGGAAAGATTTCAAACTGTTATCTATGAAGCTGGAGAGGCCGAATCATAGTCCCCCTAAGCAGCATCCCCGAATCAGGAAAGGGGAGGGGTGGATTGAAGACAAGAGGAGATCTTCCGATCAAGGCTTCTCAGTGATTAGCTTTACTGGCCTGCCTACGAAGGTGTCACCCCAACCTTTAGCGTCCGCTTCGCGGTAGATGGTTGGGGAAGACTTCTCAAAAGCACTATCTCCAATTTTGGGAGCATCCCCAAGGAAGGTTACAGCACTCAAGCCTCTGCATTTAAAGAAGGCGTCCTTCCCAATGCTGGTAACGCTATCAGGAATCGTGATGCTCGTCAGGCTTTCGCAGTAGCCGAAGGTGAATTCCCCGATGCTGGTGACGCTTTCAGGAATCGTGATGCTCGTCAGGCTGCTGCAGGAAGAGAAGGCATAATTCCCGATGCTGGTGACGCTGTCTGGGATCCTGATGCTAGTGAGACTGTAGCACCGTGAAAAAGCGCTCTTCCCGATGCCGGTGACGCCATTACCAATCGTGATGTTCGTCAGGCCGGTGCAGTTGTCGAAGGCACGCAACCCGACGCTGGTGACGCCATCAGGAATTGTGATGCTTGTTAGGCTGGTGCATTTCCAGAAGGCACCTACCCCGATGCTGGTAACGCTATCAGGAATCGTGATGCTCGTCAGGCTGTTGCAGTTAAGGAAGGCCTCTAGCTCGATGCTGGTAACGCTATCAGGAATCGTGATGTTCGTCAGGGTTTAGCAGCTAAAGAAGGCCTCATTCGCGATGAT
>JAKMGP010000006.1 GCA_022424905.1 Akkermansiaceae bacterium
GAGCGAAAGAAACCTTGGTCTTACTTGTTTTACAGTCGGAATGACGCCACCCAGCCAGCCTCCTCGGTGGTGGTGCGGAACGCAACTCATTTAGTTTATCGTAAGGGTGGGCCGGATAAGAAAATTGAGTTCTTTGATTGTTCGATTCCCTACGCACGTAAACTTCAAAAGTCTTCGGATCTTAGTGACGATGAACGTAAAGTTTTCGCCGAGCTGAGCAGTGTGATGAAGCGATATGACACCCAATATCAAAGTGACCTAAGTAAGGATGCGGTGCAGCAGTGGCAAAAAAAAACTGAGGCTGGGAAGAAAAAGAAGAAGTAATCAAAATCATTTTTTGCTACCCTCTAGTTTTTAATTTCTCTTCTGTTTGTTGTGCTCCGCGGTCTTGTCTTCTTTGTTACAGCGTCAGCGGCTTTTTCGCAGGGACTTGATTTAGAAGTCCTGAAGCAAATCGATGCCCTGATCGAAAAGGGAATCTCTAATAAACGGATGCCGGGTGGGGTTCTTCATTTGGAACATAAAGAGGCAATTTATCAAAAAAGCTACGGCAACCGGCAGCTTCTGCCGGAAATTGAGAAAGCGACGAAGGAGACCATTTATGATTTAGCCTCGTTGACCAAGGTGGTGGCGACGACTCCCGCGGTCATGAAGTTGATTGAAGGAGGGGCGATTGAATTGGATGCGCCGGCACAACGATATTTGCCGGAACTGAGTGGAGACTCAAATAAACCGAAGATTACGGTTCGGCATCTCTTAACACACACTTCTGGTTTGGCGGCAGGGGTGCGTAGAGGCTATGAATGGAGCGGGAGCAAGGATGGGTTTGCTTTGGCTGCTGGCGAACCATCTCGTGGTTTGGCGGGATTCTCTTACCAATACAGCGATCTCAATTTTATTTTGCTGGGTGAAATCGTGGCAAGGGTGACTGAGATGCCGCTTCAGGAGTATTGTCGGAAAGAGATTTTTCTGCCTTTGGGAATGAATGAGACCTTCTTCCTGCCAGACCCCAAACTGAAGGGCAGGATCGCTCCCACTACTCTTCTCGAGGACGGAAGTCTCCTGAGAGGAATCGTGCACGACCCTACTTCCCGTCGAATGGGAGGGGTCGCAGGGCATGCGGGGCTTTTTAGCACGGCCGATAATTTGGCTCGTTTTGCCCGGATGTTGCTGAATGGCGGAGGTGGAATTTTGAAACCAGAGACAATCTCCCTGATGACCTCGGTCCAATCGCCCGCGAATATCGAGTCTAGGCGGGGCTTAGGGTTTGATATCGATTCTACCTACTCTTCCCTGCGAGGTGAGTTATTTCCAAAAGGGTCCTTTGGCCATACCGGATGGACGGGGACTTCGATGTGGATCGATCCGACGAGCGAGAGTTTTGTCATTTTTCTAAGTAATCGGAATCATCCATCTGGAGGTGATGTCATTGCGCTGCGAAAAGACCTTGGAACCCTCGCCGCAAAGGCTACGGGTTTTGATTTTTCGACCGTGAAAAAACTTCTTCCGGAAGTGGTGCCAAAGTCGCCAAGATTTCCCGATGTGTTGAATGGAATTGATGTCTTGGAGCGGGATCAATTTGCAGCGCTTGAGGGAATGCGCGTGGGGTTGATCACGAATCAGACTGGGATCAATCGAAAAGGAGTGACCACGATCGATCTCTTACACCGCTCTCACAGAGTGGATCTTAAGTTGCTTTTCGGACCCGAACACGGGATCCGGGGGACCCTCGATGATAAGGTCGAAGATGGGGTGGACGACAAAACAAAACTTCCAGTAGTGAGTCTTTATGCCGGGGAAGATCGGCGGAAACCCAAGACTGAACACCTAGCGGAGGTCGACGCTCTTGTTTTCGATATGCAGGATATTGGGACACGATTTTACACCTTTATTTCGACGATGGGATTGGCGATGGAAGCGGCGGAGGACGCAGGTTTGCGATTCTTCGTTCTCGACAGAATGAATCCTATTGGGGGCCACAAAGTGGCGGGACCGATGCGCGAGGGCGATCCGACCTTCACGTCCTTCCATCAGGTTCCCTTACAACATGGGATGACAATTGGCGAAATAGCTCAGCTCTACCAAAAAGAACATTGTCCCCAACTGAAGCTCACCGTGATTCCGATTGAGAATTGGACTCGCGAAATGCGCTTCGACGAAACTGGTTTTCCCTGGATCAAGCCTTCGCCCAATATGCCCAATCTCACGGCGGCAACTCTCTATCCCGGACTTGGGTTGCTCGAGTTTACCAATGTGTCGGTTGGGCGGGGGACGAACTTTCCTTTCGAGATCTTTGGCGCAAGTTACATTGATGAAGCGGAATTCGTTCGCAAACTCGACTTAGCTAGCCTTCCGGGATTGGCCTTCGTTCCCGTTCGTTTCACCCCAACGGCAAGCAAGTTCGAAGATGAGGAATGTGGAGGGGTGCGCATCATTTTAAAAGATCCAGAGAAATGCCCCTCCGTAGAGTTGGGCATATTGCTGGCGCAAACTTTACGAGAGCTCTATCCGGATCAATGGGAAACCAAGAAACTGAACACTCTGCTACGACACCCATCAACGGACACCGCAATCAATGAATTGAAGCCCAGAATAGAGATTGTAAAATCTTGGGAGGCTGGGCTTGAAATTTTTTTTCTTAG
>JAKMGP010000009.1 GCA_022424905.1 Akkermansiaceae bacterium
TGTTGAATACAGCCCAGATGAGTCAACACTACGCTTTAATTCTTGCCGGTGGGAGCGGCACTCGCTTCTGGCCCCTAAGCCGCAATGCCAAACCAAAGCAGCTCCTCCATCTCTTTGACGACACTACTCTACTCGATCAAACCATCACGCGTCTACAAGGCCTCATTCCCACCGAGAACATTCTCATTCTCACTAACGCACTTCAAGAAACTGAAGTCCGCAAGGTTGCCCACATGCTACCTCCCGAAAATATCTTTGCCGAACCTGCCAAACGGGACACCGCACCAGCCGTTGCCCTCGGTATCGGTCTTGTCGCCGCTCGTGATCCGGAAGCAACGATGGCAGTTCTTCCCTCAGATCAACTCATCGGCGACACTGAATCATTTCAATCCGTCCTCGAAGACAGTTTTTCGATCGCATCGCAAACAGATGCTCTTGTTACCATCGGAATCAAACCCACCTGGCCCTGCCCTTCCTACGGCTACATTGAACGAGGCTCGCCAGCCCAACTTGAATTCAACACCACCCACGAGCCCTTCGAAGTCTCTCGGTTTCGTGAGAAACCAAATCCGGAACTCGCCGAACAATTCCTCAGCCAAGGAAACTTCGCTTGGAATGCCGGCATGTTTGTTTGGTCGCTCAAAACTGTCACTGCCGAACTCCGCCAGCACACTCCGGAACTCGCCAGTTTTATTGAGGAGCTCGAATCTTCGACGGATATCCATCAAACCATCGACGAAAAGTTCCCGTCACTCACGCCAATCTCCATTGACTACGCTCTCATGGAAAAGGCTTCCCGAGTTTTGAATATCGAAGCGACCTTTGATTGGGATGATGTCGGTTCTTGGATCTCCGTCGCCAAATATCTCGATACTCAGGGCGACAATAATCAGACCAATGATGAAATCACTGAAATCGAATCCGAAAACAACATTGTCTTCAACGGTCGTAAACAAGCGAGAATAGCCCTCCTTGGAGTTGACGACCTCATCGTTGTCCAAACCGAAGACGCCCTTCTCATTGCAAACCGTCATCAGGCCGATGACATAAAAAAACTCAGCGATCAACTCCCTGAAAATCTTTTATAACAATTCCCTATGAATTCAAAAACCGCTCCCGTTTTTAATCTTATTCTTTCCGCCGGATTTTTTGGAGTCCTCATCACCATTTGGGGCGCTTACTACGATCGGGACATTCTCGCTCTCGGAGGTATCATTCTCATCGCATGCTGCATCAGCGCGATTGCGCGACTCGTCAAATGACCCACCCCATCCTCGCCATCGATCACGGAGACGCCCGCATTGGACTTGCCGCGACCGATGAGTTTGGAATCGGCACCCATCCGGTTGAAACAATCGACTGCCGAAAATCTGAGGCCATCCCCCGAATCCTTGAAATAATTCACGAGCGGAAGATCGCCGCGGTTGTGCTCGGCCTCCCCCTTCGCATGGATGGATCTGAAGGAACCTCCTCTGCTAAGATTAGAAAATTTGGAGAAAAACTTCGGGAACACCTCGGGAAAATCCCTTTAACCTTTTTCGACGAACGATTCACGACTGTCACTGCTACCGAAAAGCTCCGGGAAGCTGGCAAAAAAGCGAAACATCAAAAGGACATCATCGATCAGGCCGCCGCTCTTGAAATCCTGAGAGATTATCTCGAATGGTAGAGTTGGATCGGTCTCTGTCCTGCCCTTAACTCTGCGAGGCCATTATCTCTTGGGATTCTTGCTTCGCCCTTGATTTTTTAGTGACCGCCGTGCTGCGAACATTGCGCCGAAAACCAGACCTCCTAATCACTCGTTCCTAAGAATCCGGTATTTAGACAATTCCTTTTCCGAAAATGGAATCAAGCGCCCCTCTTTCAGATGGAATGCTTCGAAGGTTAGCCTGAAATCTGACGAGTAGACGAAGATCTTATCGATTACACCATTGCTAGAAGAGTGGAGTTTTACGGCGTGTTTCATATTCCCAAAATTCAAACGCTGAAAGCTAGCCCCTGAGTTTGAAGTCTGGTATTTATAAAGAGGCACATTATCTGCTATCACCGTATAAGTCGTATTGACGTAAACCGCTGGTGCATTCTTGGTTGGTGATACCACCTCCAAGATTTTGACCCTATTTCGATAGACGTGCTTAACAAGAACTCCTTCTACAGGGCTTTGAATCTCCTTCTCGGTGATTCCCGCCTCTAGAATGGGGACTAGAAGAATAAGCAGCAATCCAATGTAAATTTTCATTATGAGATTTTTTGGAATAGCGACTCAACCTAGTGAGGTTTGACTATAAGTCTACTCCGACTTGTTGACGCTTTTGTTAACGCGAAGATTGAGAAAAAGAGATTCTCCCGTACACCCGATTAAAATACCAATAGTGTAGCAAACAAAATCAGACCATAAGAATCCCACCCCTAGAAGCAGTGCCCCAGGTCGGGTTGCCCTGATCTGGTTAATCCAATCACTCTGATACAACTGGCTAGTCTCGACTGTGAAGGCGACAGCGATAGCCACGGCAGCCACAATGGAAGTTCGCAATCTCGGGAAGCCCAATCCCACAATCAGAAAAACCATCAATGCCCATAAGGTGTCACCGGCATAAGCAGCAATAAACTCGGACACATGACTGACAGGATATGTCCGCGATGCGAGCCCGGCCCCCATCACGAGCACGATAAGCGCGAGGCATGCTAGTCTGTTGCGTTGCATAAGTCTTCCTTGTTCACCTCAACTACACTTACACGAGAGCGAATCTACCAGAACAATCAATCGAATCTGTAATCATGTAGAATTGAACTTACGGAGGCGCAAGTTGTCATCAAACGCAGCACCCGAGACCTCAACGTCTTCTCCGAATTTAAGATCACATCCAAACATCGTAAAACTGACTCATAGAATTAGAGGATGGATGAGGATTTTCATTTCATGTAGCTTGCTCAGTCCCCACCCTTCCTCACTGAAATCCCATTTGGCAAAAGAGGCTTAAATCCCCCTTCTTTTTTTCTCCGTAGATGGAACGTCACAACATCTCCTTTTTTCGGAATTAATTCGTGTCCTTGCAATCCAGGGTGCGGAGGAATGCGAGTGGACGGCTGCCAAGCAATTACATCGATTTGATCGCCCGCTTTAACACCAGCTCCTTTTGAAATTGATCTCACTTGAATTTTGATCGTAAAGACTCGATCCCTGTGAAGGCCTATCCCCTTTTCGACGGTCGATTTCTGGACTCTTGCAGTCACCTCCAAGATCTTTCCAGAGACGATATGGCTGGCCTCTTTCTGGAGTTTTTTAGGACTAAGGGGTGCTTTAGCAGCCCAAGAACTGAGAGTGCTCACGGCAAAGAATATGCCAAGTAAGGTCACGGGAAATCTATTTGTTTTTATTATCATATCGATGAATAGCAAAAGTATGCGCTAACTGAGAATATTAAGGTAATGTTTACATCCCTAGAGCTGAAAGCGAAAGTAGGGTCCAGGGGGGTGTCGAATTATCGGGACGCTTACAAAATCAGCACTACTGGGGTTGCTGCACTCCTTCGAGATCTCGAGGAAAGACGATTTGCGCCCAGATCGGCTTGTGGTCAGACAAGGGCGTCTCTAGTTCAATGAGACCCCCTTCCGTTGCCTTGGCACCAGCCAAGGTATGATACAATATGTGATCAATCACTCCGTGATTCTTTTCTGGGTTTTGGGCGTTGTATGTGAACTCCTTGGATACATCGATCTTCAGATCACTCCATATGGGTCTGAATCCTGCACCCTCGACAGTTTTCATGGCAGCATCACCAATCTTGTTGTTGTAATCTCCAACCACTATCACCCGCGCCATTGTCTCTTTCGGGAGAACCTTGGTGGCAAGGCTATATGCGTGGCCATCCCTTGCTCCAGATTTACAGATATGTAGTGATAAAAACGCGAAGGAAACACCCTGAATCTGAGTTGTCGCTCTAACAACTGATGCAGGATTCCAGCCGTGGCCCGTGAGTTTGTGTTCCTCAGTA
Source organism: Akkermansiaceae bacterium (assembly GCA_022424905.1). GTDB lineage: Bacteria > Verrucomicrobiota > Verrucomicrobiia > Verrucomicrobiales > Akkermansiaceae > SW10. The sequence goes on from JAKMGP010000009.1 coordinate 3,996, forward strand.
TTTTCTAGAGGCGTCCGACTAAGAATCGTCTTGTACTTATCCTTGTGATTGGCCGAGGATATTTTACCGACAAAACTATATTTCATCCCTAGCACCTTGCCGACCCGGGCAGTCCAATCTCCATCTGGAGCTTCATTAAACCCGATGATATCCAGTTGATAGGGTTTAAACATGTCACCAATCTGTTCAGGAGTGGCACTTCTACTGAACTCAACATTGTAGGAAGCAACACGAACCGTAACCGACTCGTCATGGACTGGACAAGCTAGGTTGACTCCCACCACGCACCAAAATAAAAAAACAATCGATAATACTTTCAGATCTCTCATTAAAATTTTCTCCTAGTTTGCTCTTATTACTGACTCTAAAAACTAAGGGTTTCCTTATTCGTCTCAATTTCTTCTCACCATAAGATGATCGGCTACCAGGCGTAAGAATCCAAATTAATCTTCCTTCATCCAATACCAATTACCAAATAAATGTCCCTTGCTTCCTGAATTGTAACACAATTCGTCGATACCGCTTTCGCTGTAGATTATGGCAGCTTCCCCGTCGTGAAGAAATTCAAAAAAGACTCGGTCCTTATGGTGACAGCGACGGTCTGCCTTGCTGAATCTGTAAATGCCGTAATTGTGGGATGAATATGCGACTTGGCTTAAGTCGTCATTGTGTTGTTCAAGGGCCTCCTCCAGTCCAGGCCTCGCCAGCAAGAAGGATGCATGCAGTGGCAGCTTGAACGCAACCATTAGACTTACTACGACAAGCATTCCGATGATAAAACCAAAGCCATTCGCTGGCGAAGAAGATAGAGTGACCCGTTTCCACCGTGCAATAGCCTTCATGGCTATTCCTTGTAAAAGACAAGCAGCGCCGACTATCGCCCAGAGAATGATGCCGAAGAAAATCCAAGTGAGGTAATAGAAGCTCGGGAAAAGGGCCAAGTAGAAAATCACTCCCGAACATGCTCCTGAAAAAGCCAAAGTTGTCCTTTCAACAAATAGTTTCCACCGCTCCACCTTATTGAAGGTATCGCTTTCGTAAGCTTCATCAGTATTTTCCATCATTAAAACAATTAGGCTTCTCTATCTCGAAGGCTTTCCAGTTTTCTTACGCTCCATTAAGGGTCCTAGTCTAACCTCCACTTCACCACTTTCTTCTGGCGGTCTCGATCCATTTTGAAAAATAATATTAAGGGTGGAAATTCTACCAGTATGCAGAGCTCTGATAAGTCAGACCGGATTTCGTATCGTGATAGTAATTATGAGAGCCTCCATTGCTCGCCGTGTAGGTATATGAGACGGTATTCTCTGTCACCTCCCAGCCAAAAGGGCCGATTACTTTCCCAATAGTGTCAGAGTGTGCCGGCAATCTCTCACTAAAAGAATTCAAAGCTTTCCCAGGACGAGCAAAGCGTTTATCCAGGAACGCATTGAGTGCTTTTTCCGTGACGGTATAGACGGCGTAGTGATCGAGAAAATCCCGCCGCAGCGTGATCTCAGAAGCAGTGGGTGGAATCAGATTTCGACCTCTCTCTGGCCACCAGATGCTACCTCTGCTCTCGTGTTTTGTGTCGACTCCGTAAATTCGAAATAGGACTAGAGCGAAAACTATCGGCAGCGCCAGAACAACAACGCATATCTTGAGAATAATTTTGTGGCGCGGCGACTTGGGGAGCGGAGCCCCCCCCTCTCCCTTGATTTGCGCTGGCGTAATTTCTTTCATGACAAGATAGAAGCGTCTACTTATGAGGATTTTATGAAGGCACGGTGCAATCTCTGTGAATTTATTCCTAGCCGAACCTCCGAATCAATTCACGCCCTACCGAAATCCTACTTTGGCTTTTCAAAAACCTTCTGCACCTTGTCGAGATATTGATGAAGCGGGTCTTTTTCGAACTCGTTTCCCTTTCGGAGATTTTTCTGCATCTTGAGATAGTCCTCAAACTCACCGCTCTCCTTCCGGACGCTAGACAAGTGATACCAGTCCATCAGATCAACCAGCTTGCGATGACGTTCTACTTCAGCAGTTCGAAATTCCTCGAGATTTCTAATCATTTCCTCAACCTCCTCTGTTTCTCCGTCTGCGACATCTGAAAGGATTTTAAGGTAACCCGCAATAACTGGGCGAAACGTTGGGAAACAACGAAAACTAAGGTGCGCTAGGAGATCATTAGCTGGCCTTATTGATTCGATACGTTCTTCTTGAGTCTCAAGCCCTGCCACCTGACGCCACGATTCCAAGGTCACCCGGAAGGCCTCTTCGTTTTCGTTTTTTAAATGCAGTTCTAGAATTCCGCTTAGCCGTTCATCGGTCTCCGGAATCGTCATAGCCTCACTTAACTTTTTTTCAGAAAGGGCAGCCACTTGCAACATCCACCATCGCTCCAAACCTTTGGGCCCAAGATTGGCCTGCGGAAAATGCGTCCTCAAAAGAATCATTTGTTCTCCTTCAAAAACGGCAACTTTACCTAAAAATTCGGAGAGACTTTTCGCCCCTTGATTCTGAGCGAGAAGCGCCATCACGAGGGCCCCAGACGAAGCCCGAAAAAGCTCTCGACTCAGCACATCAAGTCCGGCGATTGCCGCGCGGTCTACCAAATCCTCTACTTCAATCCAGCCACCACTCTCCATCAAAGAAGAATACATGCGACGATCACCCTTCCCATTTTTCCACTGAATGGCCTCGGCTAGGCCATCAAGAAGCCACGGTCTGACTTGTACTCTTTCTACGGATTCCCCCTCAGGAAGCGAACGCAAGCTTCGCTCCATGATAAGCATTTGCAAGATGGCTCGCTCAAATTGTTTTTGCTCGAAAGAATTCCCCCGCCCCAAACGAAGATAAATCTGTAGGCGATAGGGAGCTCCTCCCTCCGGTTTTAAAAATTCCAGCGAAATTTGGGACGACTTTCCTTTCTCAAAAGGAAAAAGCTCCAAATAGATTGGATAAGGTTTTCCTGGGACCTCACCCACTAACCGATCGAGATCCGCGATCAAATCATCGGCATCTTGAATCATTGCCACACGTAAACTGGAGCTCCCCCTCAAAATAGTGAGACGCCCGTCGATCGAACTTGATCTTCCCTCTTGCCCGGACGAGCAAAAAGGCAGGAGACAAAGAACGAAAAACAGAAATTTCACAGCACGGAGAGCATTTCCTCTTTAAGACTCCAGAACAAGAGTGGAATTGAGCGCTTCCATTTTCTAAAGCTTCGCGTATTGGGTAAGCATCACTCATGAACAAGCTAGACGAAATCATCGCCTACAAGAAGAAGGAGATCGAATCCCTCATTCCCCTCACCAAAAAATTACGGGCATCCGCCCTTATGCGCAATGACTTTGGAGGGTTCCGGACTGCTCTCGATCAGGGGCCGGACAAACTCGGAGTGATAGCCGAGGTTAAAAAGGCCTCACCTTCGGCCGGGATCATTGATCCAAACTTTGATCCTGTTCGTCAGGCCAAACGCTACATCGATGGTGGCGCCACCTGCATGTCAATCCTGACCGACCAGAAATACTTTCAAGGGCATCTTTCTTTTCTTATCGAAATCTCAAAGATCTCTCCAATCCCGCTCTTGCGAAAAGACTTCACGGTCCACCAATGCCAGATTTACGAAGCCAGTGTCTCTGGGGCCGATGCCGTCCTTCTCATTGTGGCCGCGCTAAACGACGATGATCTTCGCAAACTGTACGATGCCGCGCGCGACGTGCAACTCGATGTCCTAGTCGAGGTTCATGATCTTCCAGAAATGGAGCGCGCTCTTGATCTCGGGGCAGATCTTATTGGCATCAACAATCGGAACCTCCAGACCTTCACCACCGACCTTACAACTACGGAAAAATTAGCCGAAGAAGTGCCCGACGATGTTATTTTAGTCTCTGAATCCGGACTCAAAGATACTGCCGATGCTCAGAAAGCCCTTGAATCAGGAGCAAACGCCATTCTGATCGGCGAAACCTTAATGCGCCACGATGACCCGACAAGAGCGGTAGAACAATACCTCGCCCTGCGAACAAACGAAGAATGAGTTGTAAGAGGTGACATGTCACTTTCTAGCGACTGACTTTGGCATTCATTGAAAATGACACCACTAGGCGAGTTGTGCCTGTTTAGCAGCAGCCAGGTCGAGCTCGATAGCCTCAAGAACATCGTCTTCAGGATGAAAATCGGCAGCATGGTAGGAACTCCGCACAAGCGGTCCACTCGCGACGTGACGAAACCCTTTTGAGAGAGCCATCTCTTTCCACTCATCAAATTTCTTGGGAGTGACATATTCCACGACTGGAAGGTGCATCGGAGTCGGACGAAGATACTGTCCCAAGGTCAAAACAGTCACGTCAGCACAGCGAAGATCATCGAGGGCCTGCGCGATTTCCTCGGGCTTCTCACCCAAACCAAGCATGATACCACTCTTGGTCGCGACCTTTCCTCCCGCCATTTCCTTGGCCTTTTTAAGAACGGCAAGAGAACGTTCATATTTAGCCCTACTCCGAACCAAAGGAGTCAAGCGCTCAACCGTCTCAAGGTTGTGGTTAAAAATATGCGGACGAGCCTTCATCACCAAATCGAGAGCCCAATCCTTGTCATTAAAGTCCGGCACGAGTACCTCAATAATGATACCGGGATTGGTCTCACGCACTGCCTCGATCGTTTTCTTAAAATGCTCGGCACCTCCGTCCTTTAGATCATCACGAGCGACCGCGGTAATGACCACGTGATTTAAATTCATGCGCTGAGTCGCCTCGGCAACTCGCTGGGGTTCGTCTGCTTCAAGATCATCCGGCTTCGCAGTTTTGACTGCGCAAAACCCGCAGGCGCGCGTGCACTTCTCGCCCGCTATCATAAAGGTGGCTGTCCCCTGCCCCCAACATTCCCAGCGATTCGGACACTGAGCTTCTTCGCAAACCGTCACCAAGCTCAAATCCTTGATCATCGATTTAGTATCCCAAAAAACGGGATTATTTGGCAACCGGACCTTAATCCAGTCAGGCTTTTTATCGAGATGGAGGGAAGAATCCATCTTCATTCGAGGACCGAAATTTCTGCCGCTACCGCAACCACTCATCACTGCTAATTACCTCCTGATTATCCGAAGCGCAATGCCTGATCTCTCCGAGATCTTTTTTCAAAAAGCTGTCCCTGACACTTTTACATCAGATATTGACCCTTCCACCCTAAAGCAAAGAGAACTGGCGATTTGACACGGTCATGCTCCAACTCCTCCAAAAAGGCTAAGCCGCTCCTTCTGATCTCGGAAAATCGAATTAAAAACTAGCTCAAGACCTAGATCATATCAGCAAGACGCCGGCAAACTTCTTCAACATTCTCCCGAGAATTAAAGGCAGAAATCCGGAAAAAACCCTCTCCAGCTGCTCCGAACCCAGCACCAGGTGTGACAACCACTTGAGCCCCTTCAAGCATCTTATCGAACATCCCCCAGCTCGTGATCCCTTCAGGACAACCCACCCAAACATAGGGAGCATTTTCACCACCCCAAACTTTCAGCCCCAGACCCTCACAAGCTTCGCGGAGCAATTTTGCATTCGTCATGTAGTGCTCGACCAACCCGGCGACCTCGGCTTTTCCGGCGTCGGAATAAATTGCCTCAGCACCGCGTTGAACAGGATAACTTGCTCCATTAAATTTGGTGGAATGACGACGCCCCCAAAGTTGTTTCAGAGGAACCCGCTCACCGGTAGCGGTTGAACCAGTGACGGCTTCAGGAATGACAGTGTAAGCGCAACGCACGCCGGTAAACCCACCGTTCTTGGAGAATGAACGAAACTCAATCGAGCACTGGTGAGCCCCTTTGATTTCAAAAATTGAGCGCGGAATAGAGGGATCCTGCACAAAAGCCTCGTAAGCAGCATCATAAAGAATGACAGCGTCATTTGCGAGCGCGTAGGCTACCCAAGCTTCGAGCTGCTCACGAGTAGCAGTCGTTCCAGTTGGATTGTTTGGATAGCAAAGATAGATGAGGTCAACTTTTTCCTCGGGGATCGCCGGAACAAAGCCATTTTCGGCAGTGCACTTCAGATAGACTAGACCTTCATATTCCCCAGCCTCGTTTGCTTCGCCAGTATTTCCAGCCATCACATTGGTGTCAACATAGACAGGATACACGGGATCGGTCACCGCGATTTTATTCCCCTGCCCAAAGATATCGAGAATGTTTCCGGAATCACATTTGGAGCCGTCAGACACGTAAATATCGCTAGGGTCGATGCCCAGTTCGGCATAAGCATTTCGCGCAATTGATTCACGAAGAAAAGGGTAGCCTTGCTCCGGTCCATAACCGCGGAAACTACCGCGATCTCCGAGCTCATCGACAGCCTTCTTCATAGCTTCTCGAGCTGCAACGGGAACCGGCTCGGTAACATCACCAATGCCACAGCGAATGAGCTGCTTGGCCTTCTCAGGCTCAGATTCAGTGTAGGCGTTGACACGACGGGCGATCTCAGGAAAGAGATAACCCGCTTTAAGCTTCTGGAAATTTTCGTTGATGCGAGCCATGATGGGAGGTGAATAACCATCCTCTGCTCGACTCGCAATCGAAATCAATCGCTGAGAGAGACCTTTCTGGGCGAGATCATCCGTCTTTCACGAAAGGCTTTTTGTAATTTCGTCAGCCCAGTGCCTCGCTAATCCAGCGTAGTCATTATTTCCTTCGGCATAGGTAATCCCGCGCGAAACATTAATGACACTCGCCGCATTCCGACCACTTCCAGCCAAAGAATCAAGCGACCCTCCCTGGGCTCCCAATCCGGGGACCAAAAGCGGCACATCCGGAAGATTTTCGAGAACGTCGCCATCGGCATTGGTCAGACCGACTACAAGCCCGGCGGTTGTCTTGCGGCCCTCGAATTTTGCCCGTTCGCAAAGCTCACCCACTCGCTCGAAGAGTTTCTTCCCTTCACAGTCTCGACGCTGAAAATCAACACTCCCTGAGTTTGAAGTCACCGCAAGGAGATAAATCCCTTTCCCTTCCCAATCCAAAAATGGCTCGAGAGTGTCATACCCTAGAAATGGATTGAGCGTCACCGCATCAACTTCCCAATTCTCAAAGTAACTTCGTGCATAGTATTTTTGAGTCTCTCCAATATCACTCCGCTTAGCGTCTAGAATGACGGGTACTTCTTTGGGCATTTCACCCAATAATTGATCCAAAATCTCCAAACCCCGCAACCCCATAGCTTCGAAGTATGCGATGTTCGGTTTGAAGGCCGCCGCAAACTCCGCCGTCTCACCAATCACACGACGAAGAAATTCCGGAATTGCATCAACTCCTCCGTCCGTCATATCGGGCCTCGGATCAAGCCCCACGCAAAGAGCGGATCCAGTCGTTTTGAGGCGGGACTTCAGGCGTTCTGAGTAGGTCATGCCTCAACATTAGGCAGCCCAGTCTCGCTGGCAAGCCGTCGATGATACCAGACCAGCCAAAGGATCAAAGAAGAGATATAAATCAGTCCAAAGTTCGATGCAATTTTTTGGGGGTAATTGGTTGGAGCATCGGAAACTCCGTGGCATCCACACCTCAAATCTTCAATGCCAAGATTCCACGCATACGCGAGGGCCAAATTGAATGAAATCAGCATCCCTATTAATATAACCGCTCCTCCAACTTTAGAATATGGAATCAAAAGTGCCACTGCGGCCAGGACCTCAAACCAGGGAACAAGGTAGGCAATGAATGCATCCGTTGGAGCATCAAAGAAATTACGAGTCTCACCTGACCAAGTCACTTTCCACTCAAATTGAAAATTCCCGACTGATTTAGTAAATGCCGAGAGGTCCTGAAGTTTTTCGTAACCACTCCACAAAAAAAAGACCGCAAGTGCGATGCGTAGATTCCATTCCAAAAACTGGGTCGATCGCATGGCTGTATACTATCACAACAGCAGCGAAGCGGCCAAGCCCTCATGCCCCCGACAAATGCTCTCTTTCCTTTTTTCATCCAAGACACTATTTTAACACCCATGAAGCTTTTAAAGCATGCGATCATCCTCTTCGCAGCCAGCCTACTCTTACTATCTTGTGGGGGAGATGTTGAATCAGCGAGGCTTGCGAGCGAAAGTAGGGCCTCCGAAAAAATCGCTCAGGCTCTTTACAATTCAGCCATTGCTGCTGAAAAGGCAGGCAAGCTTGGCCGGGCCATCAAAATATACGAGAAAATCGTCCTCCGCCATCCGCTCTGCCCTACCGCTTCGGAGTCCGCCTTTCGTTGGGGCAAGCTTTTAGAAAAAGACGGCGACCTACTCGAGGCCTTTGAAGCTTATGATGCCATCCTCACAAAATATCCGGCATCCCCTCACTACGCTGAAGCCATGGCCCGGCAGGAAATGATCGCCACCCAAGCTACTGAAGGGCAAATCAAAAACTCCTTCATAGGCTTCAAAATGCGTTTCACTCTTAAAGAGTGTGTGGACATGCTCGCGAAAGTCCGTCAAAACGCTCCACGTGCCCCATCGGCCGAGAAAGCCCAATACGCGATCGGTAGAGTTTACCAATCTCGCGGAAACCAACCCTCTCACGTGGTTCTCGCCATCACTGCTTTTCGCGAACTAACACGTGATTTTCCTGAGTCAAAATTTGCCCCTGACGCACAATATCAAATAGGCGAAATCTTGTTCGCCCAATCCAAAGATGGTGATCAAGACAGCGCTAACCTGGACCGGGCGAAGCGAGCCTTCGAGGACGTCGTCATTCGCTACCCAACTTCCAAACAAGCCAAAATGGCAAAAGTCCAAATTGCAAAGCTTGCGACCGGCAATATCCAGCGGTCTTTCGAAATCGCAGAATTCTACCGGAAAAAAGGGCAGATTTCATCAGCTCTTGTCTACTACCGTGACACTGTCATGCGCTCAAATCCCGGACCGCTGCGCACAAGCGCACAAGGTTGGATCAACAAGCTCTCCACCCAGTAATTCATGCTACGCATCGTCCTTCTGGCTCTCAGCCTTAGTTTCCTAACTTCATGCGCTGGATACCAATTTGGTGGAAACAAGCCCGAACACCTGCGAGGCACCGAATCAATTTCCATTCCGCTTGCTAAGAGTCGTGTCATTTTCCCCCGCGTTGAAGCTCTTGCTACCAATTCTATGGTCGATGCGCTGGTAAGCGATGGAACTTACCAGCTCACAAGAAGCGGTGCGGCTGATGCAACACTTTTAATCACACTCGAGGCAATTGATTACCAGCAAGTTCGTTCTTCAACGGTCGATGTCCTCAGATCAGAAGAACTTCAGCTCCGTGTGACGGTTTCCTACAAATTAACCGACAATAACCGCCCTGGAATCGTCATCGACGCAGGCCGAGAACGGGGGGATTCGCGCCTCTTTGTAGATGACAATCTCCAAACTGCTCGCATGAATGCCCTTCCTGACGCTTTGCAGCGCGCTACTCAATCCATTATCGCTCGCCTCGCTGATGGCATCTAAAGACCATCCCAGAGTGCCTGTTGTCACCTTTGTCCCAACTCCTATCGGGAATCTTGGGGATATTACCCTCCGCGCGATTGAAACACTCCGGGAAGCTGATCTCATCGCCTGTGAGGACACCCGACATTCTTTGCGTCTCCTTAACCATCTAGAAATTTCCCGCCCTCTCATTTCTCTACATGACCACAACGAGCAGCAACGAATTCCTGAGTTAATAGAACGAGCCCGTAAAGGAGAGACGATTGCCATCATCTCTGATGCTGGCACACCTTGTCTCTCTGATCCTGGCCACCGATTCCTCAAAGCTTGCCGTGATGAAGAAATCGAATTCACGGTTTTACCGGGCCCATCCGCAATCACAACCGCCCTTGTAGGATCAGGATTTCCTCCTCATCCTTTTTCCTTTCACGGATTCCTCCACGTGAAAAAAGGCAAACGAGGCAAACAACTTCAGAGGGCCCTTGAAAGCAGTGAAACCACTCTGTTTTTTGAATCCCCACATCGGCTACCTTCTACGCTTGAGATCCTGAACGAATTAGCTCCAGACCAGCCTATCTGCGTCGCAAGAGAACTCACCAAGGCCTTTGAAACCCTGCATCATGGCACCAGTAGTGAAATCGCAGCTTATTTTTCAGAACGCAAGGTGAGGGGTGAGATCGTGCTCCTCATTCCTCCACCTCCTCAGGAAAATGCGCGTTGATAAATGGCTCTGGTCGGTCCGACTCTACAAAACCCGGAGCCAAGCTTCCCACGACTGCTCAACCGGCAAGGTGAAGCGAAGCGGCAAAACGCTCAAACCCAGCGCCGCTCTCAAAATAGGTGATACTCTTGAGGTTCCGTCCTCAGACAATGCCTACAAACGCAACATCGAAGTGATTCAGCTCATCGAAAAAAGAGTCGGTGCCCCACTCGCGCGCGAGGCCTACCATGATCACACTTCGGCACAAGTTCTTGCCGAGGCTGAACACCGCCGCTTGGCTAACAAGGAAAACCGCCAAAGCCGTAAAGAAGGCGACCAGGGTCGTCTCACCAAACGCAATCGACGGCAATGGGAAGAAGGCGGTAATAAATTCTTCTAGATTGCGGCGATCGATCCAAATCTTTCCGCGAAAATGAGCCCAAGTCGCGAGGTCAAACTGAGCTCTGAGAGGTATTTTTCTGTTCCTGTTCGGATTTAAGGTTGATGACGCCCTCAATTACCTAGCTCACAGGATTACTTGAGACACCGCTCTGCTTTCTCAGATCACTTCTTCACTCTATACAAACAAAACCCCGTGATCTAAGTGACCACGGGGTTTTGAGAAAAATGGTAGCAACGGGTGGATTTGAACCACCGACAAAAGGCTTATGAGTCCTCTGCTCTACCCCTGAGCTACGCTGCCGCTGGGCGGTGAATTATCGTTGAAGCACGGTTCTGTCCAATAAAAAAAGCCTCAAGATTGATTCCACCAACACTTACATGGGAATTTATCCCCTCCCTAATGCTGACTTTCCACTCTCGCGACTGCTCCCTAAGGAGCATCCGTATAAAGAAAGCCCGACTGATTCTTCAGTCGGGCCACTTGAAAGTAATTTAAATTCGAGGTTCCTAAAGGGAGTCACCAAGCATCTTCATGGCATCAGCAGCGCGGTTAGAATAACCCCACTCATTGTCATACCATGAGCAGACTTTCACCATATTGCCGTCGATAACGGTGGTCAGTTCGCTGTCGAAGATCGAGCTGTGGGGATCACCCACGATATCCTGAAGAACAAGAGGCATTTCACTGTAATGAAGAACACCTTTTAGAGGGCCTTCGGCAGCTTCCTTGAAAGCAGCATTCACTTCTTCAGCGGTGACGTCAGCACCAATTTCAGCAACCAGATCGGTGAGTGAGCCGGTAGGAGTTGGAACACGAAACGCACCTCCATTGAGTTTTCCATTCAACTCGGGAATGACGAGGCCAATCGCACGGGCTGCGCCAGTGGACGAAGGAATGATGTTCTCAGCAGCGGAACGAGCACGGCGAAGATCGCCATGAGGAGCATCAAGAAGACTTTGGTCGCCAGTGTAGCTGTGAATGGTACTCATGAAGCCTCGCTTAAGACCCCACTTGTCGTTGAGAATCTTAGCAAGAGGCGCTAAGCAATTGGTGGTACATGATGCGTTGGAAACAATGTGGTGATTCTCTGCATCATATTCATTGTCATTGATTCCGAGACACATCGTGAGGTCAGGATCAGAAGCAGGAGCAGAAATGAGAACCTTCTTGGCACCAGCCGAGAGATGCTTAGAAGCACCCTCACGACTACAAAAGAATCCAGTGGACTCAAGGATAACATCGGCATTCCAATCACCCCATGGCAGATTAGCGGGGTCCCGCTCAGCCGTAGCGTGAATTTTGTGTCCATCCACAATGATATGGCCCTCATCATAGCTCACTTCGCGAGCGAACTGGCCCTGCGAAGAGTCATACTTGAGAAGGTGAGCGAGGGTCTTGTTATCGGTGAGGTCGTTGATAGCGACGACTTTCTTAAGTTCGTCATCAGTCATTGAACGAAGCACCATCCGGCCAATGCGGCCGAATCCATTAATTGCGTAATTTGCCATGGGTTTTTCCTAGGATTATTAGGGTTGGTCGTTTTCCCAACCTATTTGGTGGGAAAACGGCGGCATTATGCAGGCGAGTCCCTCCCCGTCAAGGTTCGCCCGAAATGATTCAGAAATGATGACTTCCTAGCTAATCCAAGGAAAAAAA
>JAKMGP010000030.1 GCA_022424905.1 Akkermansiaceae bacterium
GAGGCGCCCATGGTGATCATGAGCGGAAAGAATTCCAAACTCGATATTGCTGGTCGTTACATCCGTCTGCCCTTCCATGGCACCGAAGGCCACAAGACTCTGAGTAATTGGTATACCACCTTGCTCAACACTTACGGCAACCCGATCAAGCACTACGGAGATCTCGATCTCACGATGCAGCGCAATCGCCTCTCGCAAGAGGGCGCGATTGATCAGCTCATGCTATAACCAGCCTTCCTTTTCGGGAGAGAATCATTATAGGTAGAGATAAGAGCGATGAGTAAGAGTTGGAACATCGAGCGCCGGACCTTTTTGCGGGGAGCCGCTGGTGCCTTGGTGCCACTGCCATTTCTCAACTTGATGGAAAACAGCGCTAAGGCGGCTACGACCAATCTAGCGGGCGAGTCGAAGCCACCGGTTCGTTTCGTCACGCTTTTCAAACCGAATGGCGTTCATCCTCCCTCGTGGAATATCGAAGGAGGAAAGGAGAATGACTTTCGCATGTCACCGCTGATGGCACCCTTCTCGAAACACAAGGACGACTTGCTCATTCTCGATAACATGGGGGACTTCGGCTTCTCATCACACAGTAATTCGACCCGACGCTTCCTTGCCGGACATCACAAGAACAAAAAATCGGCTTCGGTCGATCAGCTCATCGCAGATCGGATCAGCGGCGACACGGCGCATCGTTCACTCGAGCTTACGACCGAGGGACTTTTTACAAACCAGATCGATTGCAGTTATATTTCCTATAACGAGAAAGGGAATCGCATTCCGCGTGAGAGTGATCCCCAGTTGGTCTTTGATCGCCTATTTCGGAATCCGATGCGCGATGTTAATCAGCGGGATGAAATCTCCAGTCTTCTCGACCGGGTGCGCGACGATGCCAAGGCGCTCCAGCGCAAGGCCGGAAAAGAGGATCAGGAAACTCTGGAGGAGTATTTCACGGTGGTCCGCGAAACCGAACAGCGTTTGGAAAAAATGACTCCGGTGAGCGGGCCGAACGGAGTTGACTTCTCAAGTCTCAAACGCCCCGAGGGTGCCGCAGATCTTAACGAACAAGTCGAAGCGATGCTCGACGTCATGGCGATGGCGCTGTGGACCGACTCGACTCGTTGTATCAGCTACATGCTCGGCAATAGTAACAGCCGCATGGTCTTCGATTTTCTCGGGATTCGAAAACAGCACCATTACCTCTCGCACTTCTTCCGAAACTTCAGTCGGGAAAATATCGATGCTCTTCTCAAGATTAGCCTCTGGCATATGAAGAAATTTGATTACCTCTTAACCAAGTTAAAATCTTATAAGGATCAAAGTGGATCATTGCTCGATCACAGTGTTGTTCTCTTTGGATCTGGGATGGGTCACAGTGACAATCACACGGCCCAGCGAATTCCCATCGTGCTTGCTGGAAAGGGAGGAGGGAAGCTCAAGACTGGGCGTTACCTCCGCTACTCCAAGAATCAGGAGCTTGGGCGACTTCATCTTTCTTTACTGCAAAAGTTCGGAGTCAATTCGGATTCTTTTGCGAATTCCTCGACCCCACTGCCGGGTCTTGATGGCGGCGAGTTTGATGAATATCAGGAACGGCCTTTCCAGAGCTGGGTAAAAACCGGCAAAGGCACAATTACGATCCAAGGGCGGCTACGGATGTCTGATAATCTCGATGAAGCGAAGGTTTTCTACATTGATGTTTCTGGTAAGTCACCAGTCCGGATTGAGGTCAGTTTTGGTGATTTTCATGGGTTTAATCTGGCTTACCATGTTGGGACTCCGATCATTTTGACGGGAACTACAAGCGAGCGCAACGGACGGGTCGTCTTAACTAAAGTGACGGATCTAAAATCAGTCTTCGGTAAGAGCAAACCAGGTAAAGCGAACGGTTAGATGAATTTACTCTTGCTCAGGGATAGAGGGTCGCGCTAAGCCTCACAACGCTTATGATATTAACTTTGAGCCGGCGGGCCGTGACTGCATGGTTATTCTTCTTTCTCTTTCCTGCGATTGCCGTCGGGCAGCTCAGCATCACTGAATTTGTAGCTGATAATGATGGATCGTATTTGGATAGCGATGGGGAGGCGTCGGATTGGATTGAGTTAAGCAATTCTGGAGCAAGTGCGGTTTCAACAGATGGCTTGTATTTAACGGACAATGCTTCTGATCTCACCCAATGGATGTTACCTGATGTGACGATTCCGGCGGGAGGATATCTTGTGATTTTTGCGTCGGGTAAGGACCGAAAAGATCCGCAGGGAGACCTTCATACCAATTTCTCGCTCTCTGCCGGTGGTGAGTATCTCGCGTTAATTGACACTGATGGCATAACACCTTTAAGCCAATTTACTCCGGAATTTCCAAAACAGTTTTTTGGGGTGGCTTATGGAACGGGCACAAACTCGGTCACTGAATCGAAGATCTTGGTTCCTTGGCCTGCGACCGGGACTTGGACGGTCCCTCCAGCTGACCTGGAAGATTCGTGGCGCTTAACTGGGTTTGATGATTCTGGGTGGAACTCTGCCCAAACTGGGATCGGGTATGGTTACAGTTTTCCAAATTTCATTGGTGCGGGAGGGGATACAATTTCGGTAATGCGTGGGATCGCGGGAAGTGCTTATCTCCGAATCCCTTTCGACGTTGATAACCCTGCCGAGGTGGTGGAGATGACTTTGGAGTTGTTTTATGAGGATGGTTTTGCGGCGTATCTTAACGGCGAACTTGTCGCTTCTGCGAACCTGCCGGATCCTTTGGCGTTCGATTCGATCTCGACTCAGCGCCGAGAAATCCGCGACGGAGACGCGATGGAAATCTTCCCTCTCGACTTTGCGGGAAAGCTTCGGAGTGGAGAGAATATCTTGGCATTCCAGATGCTCAACGATAGCACAGGGAGCTCGGATGTTTTATTGATCCCTAGGTTAACAGCGGAGACTCGTGATCTTTCCGGTGGAGTGATTGGAGGTTATCTGGTTGCCTCTACTCCTGGAGCTCCAAATGCCGGGATTGAATCTTCAGACTACGTTCGCGATACTACCTTCGATGTCGATCGTGGATTTTTCGAAGCTCCTTTCGACGTGACTATTGAAAGCGCAACTCCTGGAGCTACAATTGTCTACACCACTGATGGCAGTAGCCCGACTTTGCTTAATGGGACACAGGTGACCTCTGCCAATGAGACCTCGCCTCCTTCGGCATCGGTTGAGGTTACTACGAGTACAGTGCTCCGAGCATCGGCATTCAAAGCGGGATTTCGAGCATCGAATGTTGATACTCAAACTTACCTGTTTCTTGATGATGTTCTGAATCAACCGGCAAAGCCACCGGGCTATCCCCTGCCTTGGAGGTCACGAAATGGAAGCACCATCCCTGGTGATTTTCAGATGGATCCCGATATTGTTGGATCTGTATACACACGAGAAGAGCTTAAGGAATCTCTGCGAGATCTTCCGACGATTTCGATTGTGACTGATGTTGCGAATTTGTTTGACCAACAAACTGGCATTCAAGTCAACCCGCAGGATGCGGGCTCAGCATCTGAGCGGCGCGTCTCGGTGGAAATGATCGATTTTGCTGACGGTTCACCTATTCAGGTGGATGCTGGAATGCGGATGAATGGCAATGCTTCCCGCAATCCTAATCGTGGAAAACATAACTTTCGCCTCGCTTTCCGTAATGAATATGGAGCTGGAAAATTACGTTTCCCACTCTTTGGTTCCGACGCTCCGACCGAGACTTTCAACCAGATTATTTTGCGAGGAGGTAATGGAAATTCTTGGGTGCACCCGACGGCAGCAGTGCGTCAATTTGGGATGTATATTCGCGACCAGTGGTTTCGCGATGCCCGTTTTGCGATGGGTTATCCCGAAGCTCTTCAAAATGAAGTTCATGTCTATTTCAACGGACTTTACTTCGGGATGCATCACCTTTTTGAACGGATCGAGGAGGAATGGACCGCTGAGCGTTTCGGAGGGAAAGAGGATGATTGGGAGGGCTTCCGAATCGTTGGAGGAAATCGGATCGAGGTGATCAAGGGAACTCCGGCAGAGGTAAACGCTCGTATGCTCGACAGTTGGCGGGCGGTCCTTGATGCGGCTGAAGCGGGTAACCTTACAGCCGTGGAAGAGTATCTCGATATGGATAGTTTTATCGACTATTTGGTGTTGAACTTTCATGCCGGAAATACCGACTGGGATCAGAATAATGTTCGTGCAATGCGCCGGGTAAATCCACCCGGGAAATACATGTTCTTTTGTCACGACGCGGAGCGGGCGGGGCTAAATGGACTCTCTACCGGGAATCTGAACATTAACTCGATTACGCATTCTCGCTCGGGAACGAAGCATCGTCCAACTTCGGTCAATGCGTGGCTGACTGACAATCCGGAATACGCACTGCGATTTGCAGATCGGGCTTACAAACACATGTTTAATGATGGAGCGCTGACCCCTGAGAACGGTGCGGCCCAGTGGGACGCACGGGCGCAGGGAATTCGATTAGCAATGAAAGCCGAGAGTGCTCGGTGGGGAGACCACGCTGATTCTAACCCTCGCACTTTAGTGGATTTTGACCGAGGACTCCAAAGAGAATACAATACTTGGTTCCCTAGGCGCACTCCGATTAGCATCAGCCAGTTTCGTGCTGCGGGTCTTTATCCAGAGATTGATCCGCCTGTCTTCAGCCAACATGGCGGCAAGGTGCCGGTGGGTTCCGGGCTGCTCATCACGAACGATACGGGCGATATCTATTACACGGTCGATGGAAGTGATCCGCGTCTTGCGGGCGGCGGGATTCATCCCAATTCAATTAAGATCAATGGTGCAAAAAGTGATCAGACCCTGATCGAGGCAGGGGCTCCGGGGTGGAGTTATCTCGATGATGGGAGCGATCAGGGGACGAGTTGGAGGGAGCCTGCTTATGATGACTCGTTGTGGGCTACCGGGGATGCTCCACTCGGCTTTGGTTCGGTCAATAATCACCCCTTTGGTGGGCCATGGATTAATCCTGATAGGAACATTACGGTGTATTTTCGGAAGGAATTTGAGATTACAAATGCGAATCTGATCACTGAGGCG
>JAKMGP010000053.1 GCA_022424905.1 Akkermansiaceae bacterium
GCTTTCGCTTGGAGTTGTTCGCGAGCGAGCCGGACATCATCAACCCCATCGGCCTTGCCTGGGACGAACGGGGGCGGCTTTGGGTTGCGGAGACGGTTGACTATCCGAACGAGATCACCGCCGACCGCAAGGGCAACGACACCATTAAAATTTTGGAGGATACCGATGGCGACGGTAAGTGCGACAAGGTAACCGTGTTTGCCGATGGACTCAATATCCCAACTTCGCTGACTTTTTCGCGCGGCGGGATCATTGTTGCGCATGCACCAGATTTTCTGTTCCTTAAGGATACTGACGGCGATGACAAAGCAGATGTGCGCGAGGTCTTGACGACCGGTTGGGGGATTGGCGATACCCATGCCGGGCCGTCGAATTTGCGCTACGGTTTCGACAACTGGATCTGGGGTTCGGTAGGCTACTCATCGTTTAATGGCACGGTCGGCGGCGAACAAAAGCGCTTCGGTTCTGGTGTGTTCCGCATGAAGTCGGACGGATCGCAGTTGGAGTTCATGCACCAGTTCAACAACAACACCTGGGGGGTGGGCTTCAATTCGGCCGGTGACGTTTTTGGCTCAACTGCTAACAACAATCCGAGCTTCTTCTGTGGCATTCCTGCTACCGCTTATGGAAGTGGCAAAAAGGGGATGAGCGCCAAGATGATTGCGACTGATCGTTCGTTCCATCCGATCACACCCAACATCCGTCAGGTGGACGCTTTTAACAACTACACCGCAGGTGCGGGTCAGACCGTGGCAACTTCGGCGGGATTCCCGGAGTCTTTTCGTGAACAGGTAGCATTTATCAGTGGGCCGACCGGGCATCTGCTGGGTAAATATCACCTTTCCCGCGATGGCTCGGGCTACAAGGCCAGGAACGGCTTTGCCTTTCTTGCCTCTGCCGACGAGTGGTTCTCGCCGGTTGCGGCGGAAGTGGGACCCGACGGTAATCTGTGGGTCGCGGACTGGTATAATTTTATTATCCAGCATAACCCGACCCCAAACAAAGATCGTGCTGGTTATGACGCGAAGAACGGTAAGGGGAACGCGCACATCAACCCAAACCGCGACCGTGGTCATGGTCGGATTTACCGCGTGGTGTGGGACAAGGCGCCCGAGGCGAAGATTAAATCGCTAGCCGGCGCGAGCGACTCCCAACTAGTGGCGGCGATGGACAGCGACAATTTGTTCTGGCGCCAGACCGCGCAACGATTGTTGGTCGATGGCGGCAGGAAGAGCGCGGCGGCAGCCTTGAAATCGAGGATCAAGGCTGGCGGTGCCGGTGCGATTCAGGCGCTGTGGAGCATGCAGGCACTCGGCGCACTCGACACCGAGACTCATCAGCTGGCGTTGTTGAGCAATGAACCCGCGCTACGCCGCAACGCGATCACCGCGTTGGGCAACAACGCGGCCGGGTTACAGCTGTTCTTTGATACCGCCGTGGTGCAGGACGATGATCTGATCGTGCGGCTCGCCGCCTTTAATAAAATGGTGGAGTTTAAGAATAAAGAGACGGTCGCGCTGGCGGCTCAACAGCTGATCACCGATCCGGCCAATGCCGATGACGTGTGGCTCTCGCAGAGCCTGCGCAACGCCGGGGCCGGAGCGGTGAAAAAAGGTCCTTCTACGCTTGGTAAGGAGCTAATCGCCAACGGGTCTTTCGAGAAGTTGGCCGGGGAGATGCCTGCCGGATGGTCTACCCGCGCCTTTCGAGGAAAAGCCCAACATCAGGTGTCGGATATCGCCCGGACAGGCAAGCGCTCGATCGAAATCTCCGCCGAAAAGGCCGCTGAGTTTGGCGTCCGTATCGATATCCCGGTGGATCGGAACGCGGAGTATGAACTCAGCGCTTGGATCAAGACCGAAAAGGTGGCTGGTGGAGGGCGCGGCGCACAGTTGTACATCAGTGATCATCCCGGCAGTCCGGCCGTGAAAGGGACGAAGGATTGGACGCAGGTGAAAATGCGGATCGAGACGGGCTCCGCAAAGTCGATCGGCATCCATTGCCTCCTCGGAGGGTGGGGCATTGTCACCGGCAAGGCGTGGTGGGATGATGTCAGTCTGCGTAAGGTCGAGTATGAGGTCATTGCGAGCGACGAGCCGGAGGTTGTCAAAGGTGATGTGAAACGCGGTAAGAAAATCTTCACAACGCATCCGATCGCCAACTGCGCGCGCTGCCATGCTGTGGATGGCGTCGGCGGGGTGATTGGACCCGCATTGGACACCATCGCAGCGCGTAAGAAGGAGGACTATATCTTGCAGAGCCTGGTCGATCCGGGAGCGACAATTGCTGAAGGCTTTCAAGGTAAGGTGTCGCCGATGCCTCCGATGGGCGTGCTCTTGAAACCGCAAGAGTTGGCCGACGTGATGGCCTACCTGATGACCCTTAAATAAAGAAAATATTGGGGCCCGTGAAACTACTAGCAAAAACACTTCGCCGATCCGGCTGTCTGGGACGTTACGCCCTGCTACTGTCGCTGACCATCCACAGTGTCGCGGCCGTAGATCATTCTCAGGCAAGCAAGATCAGCCCGGTCAAAGTATTGGCGGATCGCGTTCGCGGACACGTGAATAGTCAGCCGCTCAGATTTCCCAATCAGCATTGGGTTCGAGGCGCGTATTATGCGGGGCTGATGGCCATGTATGAAAGCACGTCGGATCGTGCCTATCTGGATGATTGCATGAAATGGGGGAAGCAGGTTTCCTGGAGGATTAAGGAGCAGGGGGGCGGGCCGTATGAAAGCGGGGCCTATCCGCTGGTTTGCGGCCAGATTTGGTATGGTTGCTATCGGGCAAAAAAGGATGAGCTGATGATGCAGCCCACCCTTGCGTTTCTCGAAGACCCAAAGGTTGAGAATCCCGTGTCCGCCCCAGGGAAATGGTATTTGGAAAACACGGGGCATCGCTTTGTCGATGGGCTGTTTACCGCACCTCCGCTACTGGCGATGCTGTATCAAATGACGGGGGATGAAAAATACGTGGATTGGATGGATACCTGCTTTTGGGACGTGCACAAAGAAATCTATGACCACGATGCGGGCCTGTTTTACCGGGACGCACGTTCCAAACCCCGGAAAACGAAGAACGGGAAAAAAGTGTTGTGGTCCCGGGGCAACGGGTGGGCGTTTGGCAGTTTGACCCGAATCCTGAAGTATCTTCCTAGCGAGCATCCCAGTTACCCAAAGTATAAAACTCTGTATCTGAAAATGGCCGAGTCACTGGCAAAGCGACAACAAGCCGATGGGTTCTGGCGAAGCAACCTCGATGATCCTGAGCAATTTACCATGAAGGAAAGTAGCGGAACCGGGTTCTTCTGCTACGGCATCGCCTGGGGAATCAATAATGGGATCTTAGACAGAGAGCGCTTTCTTCCGGTTGTAAGGAAGGCGTGGACGGCGCTTGCTTCGGTTGTAAACGAAGACGGCCAGGTCGGATGGAGTCAACCCGCCGGTGGTGGACCCGGTAAAGTTGCGGAAGCAGACACCTCAAAATTTGGTACCGGTATCTTTCTTCTAGCCGCTAGCGAGATTCATCTACTTTTTGCGAATAAAGGGAACAAACGATGAATCAGTTAAGTCTATTGTGCCTATTACCTATACGGAATATAGGCTGTGTCGGGGCGATTAAAGAATACGACGCCTGCGTGTACAGCGGCACGCGGGGCGGAATGACAGCCGCGATCTCCGCAGCGCAACTGACGCCTTTTTGTTGTCTATGAAGAGATTGCCGTGAAACAATTACCAAGCAAAGTTCGCCGATCCGCCCGTCTGCGTCGCTACGGCATGCTGCTCGCGCTGGCCATCCACAGCGTCGCGTCCGGGGCCAAGGCGACCGAACAATCTCCCGATGGCAAAGGGAAGCAAGACAAGGTGTCGCCCCCCATGGTGAATAACGCCTGGGGAAACCTCTATAAATTTCATCAGTCAAGGGCTCACTATCGCAGTGGAAAAACTTATCTGGCTTGGGTGGGTCCCGATAACCACCCTTACGTTTCTGTTTATAGCCATAAAAAGAATGAATGGTCGGCTCATGAGCGGGTAGGGACGAACCTGATTTCACCGAAGGACTACCACGGCAATCCCTCCATACTGATTGATCGAGAAGGTTTTCTGCATGTGTTTTATGGGGGGCATAATAAAAAGATGCGCTACAGCAGATCTTCAAAACCTTTGAGTAATGATGATTGGCAGGACTATACGTCCCGCCTTCCTTATACCGAGAGTACCTATCCTCAGCTTTTCGTGATGTCCGACGGCACGATTTACAGTTTTTACCGCAGAAAAACGCATAGAGGAAACTGGTCCTATGTAACAAGTGAGGACAATGGCAGCACCTGGTCCAAGGAAGTGCACGTGCTTGACGGCAGCTCTCCGCCGGGAAATGGATGGTACACAGCGTTCACTAAGGACCCAAATTGTGACCGGATCCATCTCATGTTCCTTTGGCACGCATCAAAGGACAACCTGCCCCATAGTCGACGAAATCTTTACTATATGCACATGGATCACGCTACCGGGAAATGGACGAGCATGGAGAATGAAAAACTCAACACTCCTTTATCCTTCAAAGAGGCAAACGGGAAAGCGATGATCTTTGACTCAAAGAACAAATACAGCTCCATACCTCAGCTTTGGCTCACCGATGATGGGCGTCCTGTAGGACTCAATCGAATCAGCGAGGACGACGGCGTAGCGATTCGCCACCTGCACGTATGGACGGGTGAGTCTTGGCGCACGCAAAAGGTGCCCATCGACGTTATATTGAAGCCGACAAAAAAAGAATGGGTGGGTTTTCGTTCCAGGGAAGGAATGGTGCAGAGATTCACCAGTAAGGATGAAGGCGCCCACTGGACTCCGGGTGAAGTTATTTTGCAGACCGATGGAGAGCAAAATTTAAATGCCCTCTTTGCTGAAGCCCATCCCGATGCGGTTTTGGTAATTCACGACAAAGTGGATGAGCAGCGGGTTCCGGGCAAACAACGATTATGGGTTTGGGGTGCCGCAGGATTTCTGGATTAAAAAGGGATCGCAACAGGTGATACACATCAAACTCAAACAAGGAAAATTGGATATGTTCAATCAACAGCACGTAAAAACCAAGGCGATGTGAAGCAACGCAACTGACGCCTTTATACACAAAATAATCGTTCAAGGACTAGTAAAGGAACGGTGAAATCGATACGATCTAGTTCTTATGTCAAACGAGCAGATTAATATTGCGATTGTCGGACTCGGTTTTGGTGCCGAATTCATCCCGATTTATCAACGTCATCCGAATGCCAATATGGTGGCGATTTGTCAGCGGACGCAATCCACTTTGGATGAAATTGGTGACAAGTATGGCGTGGAAAAGCGCTACAATGATTACGATGCTTTGTTGGCTGATCCGGACATCGATGCGGTTCACATTAATACCGCGATTCCTGATCATGCGGCGCACACAATAGCGGCTTTGAAGGCAGGGAAGCATGTTGCGTGCACAGTGCCTATGGCAACGTCTGTGGAAGATTGTCGTCAGATCGTGGAGCTTTGTAACGAGACCGGCCTGAAATACATGATGATGGAGACGGTGGTGTATGCGCGAGAGTTCCTCTACATGAAGGAACTTTATGACAAGGGTGAGCTCGGGAAGTTACAGTTTTTGAAGGCGTCTCATCAGCAGGATATGGAAGGTTGGCCGGGATATTGGCCAGGGCTCCCTCCAATGCATTATGCGACGCATTGTGTGGGTCCAGTTCTAGGGCTTGGACGTCATGAGGCGGAATATGTTTCATGCTTCGCATCGGGAACGATCGCGGAGGATATGCACGATTGCTATGGCTCGCCATACGCTATCCAGAGTTGTCACATTAAGTTCAAAGATAGTGATCTTTCGGGGCTCGTTTATCGCTCGCTTTTTGATGTAGCCCGTCAATATCGCGAGTCTTTTGAAGTCTACGGCGTTGATAAATCGGTTGAGTGGCCCCTCATCGAAGGTGAGCCCTTAGTGGTTCATACAGCGAAGAAGCCCGAGCCAGAGATTCCCGAGAAGGTTGAATGCCCTGACTTTGCTCATTTACTTCCCGACGAAATCGCACCTTTCACGACGGGAGGAGTTTATGGTGGCGAGGAAGGCGAAGATCACTTGTCCTATACCCAAGGTGGAGGTCACGGTGGCTCACATCCTCACTTGGCGCATCAGTTTGTTGAATTACTGAGAGGGAATGGCGAGGGTTACCCTAATGCCGCCCAGTCAGCCAACATTACTTGCACGGGTATTCTTGCACACGAGTCCGCTCAAAAAGGTGGCGAGTTGATCAAGCTTCCTGAATTCACTATACAATAATCTCGGTCATGAAACGTCTCGTAATAGCTATTCCTCTAATTCTGGTTGCGGCCCTTTCTTTCGCTTTGAATAAGGCAGAGGCTCCCGCTGAGAAGGAAGGTCCGGTTCGGATTTTATTTCTGGGCCATGATTCGGAGCATCATGATTCCAATAAATACTTTCCGATGCTTTCGAAAGGTTTAGGCCAGGATGGAATTTTCTTTGATTACTACACTGATGTCGAAGAGGCATTGGGAGATTTTTCACATCTTTCGAAATATGATGGAGTTTTGCTCTACGCGAACCATGGTGCAATTTCGGAGAAACAGTATGGGAACTTAAAGCGTTATGTCACCGAAGGAGGAGGATTTATCCCTGTCCATTGCGC
Organism: Akkermansiaceae bacterium; assembly: GCA_022424905.1. Classification (GTDB taxonomy): domain Bacteria; phylum Verrucomicrobiota; class Verrucomicrobiia; order Verrucomicrobiales; family Akkermansiaceae; genus SW10. The sequence goes on from JAKMGP010000053.1 coordinate 6,688, forward strand.
GAGTGCTTGTTTTAATAATCAGCCTGACTTTGTGAGGTTGGTAGGCGGGAAGTTTGCGCATCATAGAGGAAAGGAATTCACCACGACTGTTGTGGCACCGAAGCATCCGGCGATGAAGAATGTGAGGGAATTCAACGCCTGGGATGAAACTTATGTGCATTCGGAACATGGAAGTGATCGGACGATCCTGATGGTTCGGAAACCCGAGGGAGATGATAACGTCAAAGAGCCCGAGCCTTGGACCTGGACCCGGAACGAGGGGAAGGGTCGCGTGTTTTATACAGCCTCGGGCCATGACCAACGGGTTTGGTCTCGTGACGAATTCCACCAACTTCTGAAGTCGGGGATTCTTTGGGCTATTGGAGAGGATCGTAAGAAATCGTATGAGAGTTTCATCTCATCGCGGAAGGCGCTGACTTATGAGACGCGTGCGAATATCCCCAACTACGAGAAACGTCCAAAGCCACTTCAGTATCAACATCCGCTGAGTCCCGAGGAGAGTTTAAAATACACTCAAGTTCCGGTGGGTTGGAGACTTCAGCTATTTGCCTCCGAGCCGCAGATCGTAAATCCTATTGGTTTGGCCTGGGATGAAAGTGGCCGACTTTGGGCCGCGGAGACCGTGGATTATCCGAACGAGATTAAGGCAGAGCGCAAGGGTGACGATAAGATCAAGATTCTTGAGGACACCGACGGTGACGGGCGATGTGACAAGGTGACGGTATTCGCAGACGGTCTCAACATCCCGACTTCGCTGACCTTTGGAAATGGTGGTGTCTACGTGCATCACGCTGCTGAAACTTTATTCCTTAAAGATACTGATGGAGATGATAAGGCTGATGTTCGTGAGGTTGTTTTAAGAGGGTGGGGCACTGGTGATACACATGCCGGGCCATCCAATCTTCGCTATGGTCTCGATAACGAAATTTGGGGGACGGTGGGTTATTCCTCGTTTTCTAACGAGGGGAATCGATTCGGGAGCGGGGTCTACCGTTTTACGAAAGATGGTTCATCCCTGGAGTTTCTGCACCAGTTCAATAATAACACTTGGGGTCTGGGCCTTAATAATGAGGGAGATGTCTTCGGCTCGACCGCTAATAATAACCCGAGCTTTTTCTGTGGGATTCCAGCAACGATTCTTCCAGGAAGAAAAGGGTTAAGTGCGAAGATGGTTGCTTCCTCTTCTACCTTCCATCCAATCACGCCCAATATTCGCCAGGTTGATGTCTTCGGTGGTTATACTGCGGCAGCTGGCCATGCCTTCGCCAATTCAGATAACTTTCCTGAATCGTGGCGCGGTAAGCGGGCCTTCGTTGCAGGGCCGACCGGGAATCTGCTGGGGATGTTTGATACGAGTCGGGATGGTGCGGGCTATAAGTCGAGGAACGCATTTCAGCTAGTTGCTTCAGCTGATGAATGGTTCTCTCCGGTTGCGGCCGAGATTGGTCCTGACGGGAACCTTTGGATCTCGGACTGGTATAATTTTATTATCCAACATAATCCTACTCCAAATGATAATCGTGGCGGATATGCTGCCAAGAATGGAAAAGGGAACGCGCACATCAATCCAAACCGGGATCGGCAACATGGGCGGATTTATCGTTTGGTTTGGGATGAGGCTCCTAAGTCTAAAATTAATTCATTGAGGGAAGCTTCCAACGAGGAATTACTCCGTGCCCTGGGTGACTCCAACCAATTTTGGCGAATCACAGCTCAAAGACTTTTGGTGGATGGAAAGAAAACCGAGGTAGCTAAATCGCTACGAGCGCTTGTTGGAAAACCAGGAATTGGTGCCATCCATGCGCTCTGGGCCCTTGATGGATTGGGAAAGTTAGATTCTGACACTCATCGTAATGCTTTACTCTCAACAAATCCTGTTCTCCGTCGTAATGCGGTGCGAGCTCTGCCATTGGACGCTTCGGGAGTAGATCTCATTTTTCAGTCTGGAGTCATTAATGATCCCGATCTCACGACCCGGCTTGCTGCTTTTGTGGCCTTAGCGCAATTCCCGACAAGTGAGCCTGTTAAAAATGCGGTGACCTCTCTTGGTAATGATGAAGTGAATCAGAAAGATGAATGGTTATCAGCGGCTCTTGATGCAGCTGGGAAGAAACATCAGGCCGAAGAATTTGCTAATTTGGAATATCAAGAGTCAAAAGAGAATTTGTTAGGGAATGTGAACTGGAAAGTTTCCATTCATAGTGGAAATGGGGCTCAACATTTAAGGCCCACTAAAGAAGGGGTCAAGGGGGGCAAGTGTCTTAAAATTGAATCAAAAAAACTGACCGACACCTCGTGGGGAGCCGAGGTTAAGGTGAAAGCAAATACTCGCTATCGCTTACGAGGTAAGATTAAGACAGAGGGAATTCAAGGTGGAGGATTGGGCGCGCTTTTCAATGTGCATGAATTGCAAAGTCCTGAGAGAGTTAAGACTCAGGCCCTTCGTGGAAAGAAGGATTGGACCGAGGTTTCGATTGATTTTAATTCCTTAGGAAGGAAGGAAATTACGATCAACGCGCTCTTTGGAGGGTGGGGTCAGTCCACCGGGACTGCTTGGTTTGATGAGATTGAACTAAAAGAATTAGTGGCCATTCCTAAAATACAAACTGATGTCAAATTGCGTCCGGGTGATGCCACACGGGGCAAGGATTTATTTAATACTCATCCGGTGGCTGCTTGTAGCCGTTGTCATGTGGTTGGAGGAAAGGGTGGTGTGATTGGCCCAGCGTTGGATACGATTGCCGCGAGAAAAGGGCCTGATTATATTAAAAGATCTTTGCTGGAGCCAAATGCCGAAATCGCTGAAGGCTATCCCTTAAAAGTTTCTCCGATGCCACCTATGAATCTGCTTTTAGAGCCTCAGGAAATCGAGGATATCCTATCCTATTTACAGACTTTAAAGTAACTGAAACACGCCATTCTGTGTCGCTAAGATAATCCGCAATACCCTTCCGACTATTCGTCAACATTCTTAGAACAGTCAGTGCAGGATTCTATTTTCCTTCAGCCTGCCACTTTTTCATCAAGGTAATGTTCGCCCTCAGCTTCCTGGCATGCACTGGATCTTTTTTCCGGAGGCCAGTGCTCAAAGATGCGGTCATATCACTGTCAAACATCGCTTCCGATTCTGGGAATCGCCCTTGATCATTGGAGTCCTCTACCCACTTCATCAATAGTTTACGGAATGCAGCTAAGCGATTCTTATGGGCGGGGTCAGCTGCCAGGTTATGGATTTCCCATGGGTCTTTGCTGAGATCGTAGAGTTCTTCCTCCGGGCGAGTTTGAGCGAGGTGGAGGGACTGGGCTTCGTTGAGCTTTCCGGCTGCGAACAATTCGCGTAACACTGGCATAAAGGGCTTCTTGTCCTTATAAGCGCTGGGTTGGAGGTAGGGGCGTTTGGGGTAAAAGTTGCGGATGTATTTGAAATCACCCTGACGGATTCCGCGGATACGGTCTACGGTCTCGTCGCAGCGATCGCGGGCGGATACGACGTATTCGCGGGGCTTTGCGCTTTCTCCAAAAAGGGGCCGGCCTTGCATGTGGGCGGGGATTTTAATGCCGGCGAGATCCAATGAAGTGACTGACATATCGATGTGTGCGATTAAATCATTACGCTTCTCCGGTTTGAAGCGCTCTGGAGCCCAGACGATGAATGGGATAAGAACTCCTTCCTCGTAGAGAAACTGCTTGCCTCGAGCGTGACTAATACCGTGGTCGGTTAGAAAGAAGATGATAGTTTCGTCGAGAACGTTTTCCTTCTTAAGCGTCGCAAGAATACGACCAACTTCGATATCGGTATACTGCACGGCGTTGAGATAATCCGCCCAATCCTTGCGCAGAATAGGATGGTCAGGATAATAAGGCGGGAGTTTGACTTGGTTAGGGGTAACAAGCTGAACGACATTAGCCTGAGCTTCGTTGTTCCACTGACTGACGTTACGCAGCTTACCTCCACGGAGTTGGTACTGAGCAAAGAATGGCTTTCCCTTGGGACGCTTCGTCCAATCGGCGCCGTCGTAAAGCTTTGCTCGTTCGTAGACGAAGTTATAATCCTCCTTGCCAGGTTTAACTCCGCTCGGGTTGGCGTTGGTCGTATAGTATCCGGCGTCGCGAAATAGCTCGGGAATGGTTTTGATTCCCTCGGGTAGATTCAATTTAAGCTTTCCGCGGGAACTGCGGTGGTGGTGCGCACCAATCGCGGTCTGATACGTCCCGGTGATCATCGCGGAGCGAAATGCGGAACAAACCGGGGCGGTCGCATAAGCCTTAGTGAAAGTGATCCCTTCGCGTGCAAGACGATCAACGTTAGGAGTGTGAACTCGCTTCTCACCTTGATAGGAAAAGTGGCAGGACATGTCGTCTACCACGATCCAGACGATGTTCGGAGCAGAAGATAAGGTGTCTGTGGCGTTGGATACCCCTACGCTGAATAGAAAAGTGAGAAGGGTCTGATTGAGCCATCGCATCGCAAATGTTAAAGTTAGAGCCTAGTTGGATCAACCGCAGAATAAGGTTTAGGAATCAGCCATCAGAGCCTGAGTGGAGGATTGGTCGGATGAAATTAAAGCAACATTTTAAGAGGGCGCTTTTTAAATCATTCTTGCTGGCATGATCCCAAACGGAAAGTTGCTCATGCTAGGTATCATGTGTTCACTTACCCTAACGAATTTATTGGTAGACTTGCCGGTTGTTAAGTTGACGGCAGGTAATCAGGCTCCTCTCGAATTTAAGCACTTTGAAGATTTTTCAGCAGTGTATTCAGGGTTCAAAAATGAGAAGAAAAGAAAATTCTATCTCCTCATGGTCACTGAATAGCGGGAAAGAATGAAAGTATTCGTGGGCTATTCAAATCTCAGCGAATCTGAAAAATGGAACGGGTAGGAATTGCCTTATAGGGACTTCAAATACGAGAGTAGGTCCGCGACGTCCTGCGCCGTCATGCCGAGTTGATCTGCGCTGAGCATCAGGCTGTAGCCAAGGTTTTTCTGACTCTTAATCTTCCCTTTGGGAATTGTCTGTTGCAGGCCCCCGACCGATTGCATGATCACCGGATCACCGCTGGTGAGGGCGATACCGTGGATCTTTTTGCCATCTTTCGTAATAATCTCTTTGCCAGCGAAACCATGGGAGATATCTGCCGATGGTTCGATGATTGATTTGAGGACGACCTCGGCAGTCTGGGCTTTGGCAAATCCAGTGATGTCTGGACCGAAACCGATCCCGGTGCCCTTAATTTTGTGGCAGGTGTAGCAGCGTGTCGCTACAACCTTGCCTTTTGTGGCATCGCCCTGAATTGAGAGGATTTCATTGATCGGAGGAAGTTTCGTTTTTGGAGAGGGCGGCGCGATGACTTCGATGACTTCGACGTTTCCTGGATCGTAGATCTTGCGTTTTTTGAGTTCGGCATCGAGACCGTAGTCTTTCCACTGCGTATTCTTCAGTTTGAGTAACCAACCAAGGGCAAGGCCACGGGCTTCGCCGGTGCCGTTCTGCGCGAGGTCAAGCATGGCGGTTGCTCCTTCTTTTTCCTTTGTGTAGGCAAGCGCAACGATCGCGGCCTTCTTTTCCTCGGGACTCACGCTGGCAGACATGGCGCGTTGTTGCAGTGCGCCTGCCCCTTGTGGTGGATGGAGGCGCCAGGCGAGTTTGGCCTGACTGGCGGTCCATTTTCCAGGGGCGGAGTTACCGATGACAGCCGCGTAGACTTGTGATTCTTTACCTGTTGCACCAGTGCCGATTGCTTCAAGGTAAGTGCGGTCGGCGCCGTCGAAGTGAGCTGCAATAGTGGCCAGGATCGGCACTGCTTCTTTCCCTAGATTGCGCATGGCGAGGGCGACCTCCCGGCGGACAGCTGGAGATTGGTCACTGGCCAGTTTCTCGGCATTTTTTAGTAGATCGACATCTTGCCTGCGTAATGCACGAAAGGCGACGATGCGCATCTCTGCGTCGCGATGTTTTAGCAGTGGTTGCACTTTAGCGATACCTGTATCGCCGAGCTGGGAGAGTAGCCAAACCGCGCGCGCGCGAATAAATTTATTTGGGTCGCCAAGCAGTGCGGCGACAGCTGGAACCGATTTTTCCCCACCCGCTTTGAGGCGAGTAAACCCAAGGTTACGAACATTGATCGCGTTGCTCTTCAGTGCGGTGATTTGGCCAGCAGAAGTTTCAAGGTTGAGCTTCGGTGTAGAGGATTTAAAGCCTTTCGGCGCGACGCGGTAGATTGCTCCCGAGAGTGTTTCGTCTTGGTCGGAGTGACCGCCGACCCGCGGGTCATACCAATCGCAAACATAGATCGCTCCATCTGGGCCTACTGTGACATCTGATGGGCGGAATAGGGTCTTCTTCTTGTTCCGATCAACACGGCCGCCTTTGAAATCAGTTCCGGCAAAGTCTTTGTCGGTATTAGTGGTGAGGAGGTCGAAGCGTTCCAGTTTGAAGCCTGCCCCTTCTGGAACTGGGAGGTAGCCGAAGACCACGTTGCGTGCTGGTTCGCAGCTTAGCAGGAGGCCGCCTGCGTATTTTTTGCCTAGCGAGCCGCCTTCGTAGTAGGTAATCCCGGTGGGAGAGCCGCCGCCATAGACATCACCTGCTGGCATGGTGCCTGGATCTTCTTGGCGCCATTCGGCGACTGAGGTTTCCTGTCCGGGGCGCCTGTCAGCCTGCCAAGACCGCTTGCCGTCCAAGGAGCAGAAGCCTGCGTTGCCATACTCCATTACGAAGGTTGTTCGGCAGGCAGGCGGATCGTCGTTGTCATTCTGGAAAACATCGCCGAACGAGGTGATCGTTTGTTCGTAGCTGTTACGATAGTTGTGCCCAATGACGGTAGCGTGCGTGCCATCGGGATTCATTCGATAAGAAGCTCCACCGACGTAGACGTGGCCGTCATCGCTTTTCTTGCCAGCGATGTGCTGCATTTGGTAGGCACTGCCGAGGCGGAAGGTCTTGCCAGATTTGTCTGTAAATTGTGCGCCGCAGTTACCGTGATTCCAATACCACTGGCCATCGGGGCCAGCAGTGACGCTGTGCAAGGAATGATCGTGTTGTTTGCTGTTGAATCCTGTGAGAAGCTCTTCGCGTGTGTCGCCTTTACTTGGATCAAAAACGAGGTCTCGATCGACATCGGTGTAGACGATCATGCTTGGAGTCATCGAGACGACAATCTTGTTATCGAGTACTGCAACTCCAAGGGGTGCGGTGAGAAATTTTTCTTGGACGAAGACGTGGTTTTTGTCTGCCTGGCCGTCTCCGTTCGTGTCTTGGAGGACGACAATACGGTCGCCTTCAGGACGGCGACTCCCATGACGTCGGTAGTTCACACCCTCGGCAACCCAGATTCGACCGTCTTTATCGATGTCCATGTTGGTCGGATTATTGAACATCGGAGTTTGTGCCCATAGTGTGACTTCAAGATTTGAATCCTCGGTGGTGAACATCTCGAGTGGTACGACTTCCGGCTCGGCGAAAGCGAACGGTGCGATTAAGAGGATTGCGGGGGTAAGGGTTTGGCGGTGCTTCTGCATGATTTTACAAATCAAGAGGCTGGCGTCATTGCTGGCAGCCGTCAATCTACTAACTAAAGGGATTTAACTTTTTGCGAAAGAAGGCAGAGAAAGGGCTCAAATTAGGGCGTATTCTCGATCACTTTCTTATTTTGCAGCGGCCCAATCGATGGCATTCCTGAGCATGATATTCATCTGCCTCTGTTCAAAATCACCAACATGGCCCAATGATGTATAGAAGGCTTTGCCCCCAAATTTGGTCTTATTAGTCCATGCGATTGGTTCGGCCGGTTCACCATCAATCATACCAGAGAGGATTGCCTGAGTGCTATCTGCGATTGGTTTAACAATATAAAGTGATCCGCGACCTTTGAAGGTATCCACATCAATGCCTTCCAAGATTGGGTGGTCCGAGAGCTTCTGGATCTTGACAGCTTTACTTGCTCCATGGTGGCCGGTGTAGCTTCCCCCCCAAACTTCCGCATCAAAATTTTCCCACACGAGGTGGCCTTTCGGCGGCTCTAAACCGCGTAATGAGAACGCGTGATTAGCTGTGCGAATACCAATTACGGGCTTACCTGCTCTGATGTGTTCTTCGACGGCCTTAAAGTTTGCCGCCTTCAGGGCTCGTCGGCGAACGCTCACCAGGAGAATGTCTGCTGTCTTCACCGCTTGAGCGGTGCCGGGGATATCGTTGCGTTCGCCTTGGCCTTCTTCGTCACAGTGTAAAATCGTGACCTTATAATTTTTTCCCAGATGCCCTAAGCCAAATGTGGGCAATGTTTTGTTGGTCATATACTCACGTTCAGCTACTAACATGACAAGATGCGGGCGGGTATCATTCTTGAATTGGAATGGTTCGTCTTTGAGCAATTGGTCGCTAGTGATTGTTGGGCAAACCCACTTTTCAATGTGCTCAATAATCAAGTCAGTCCCGGTGAAGTGGCTAACGTAAGGCTCCATCTTGGGGTTGTATAAGGTGTCAGTGAGGTCACGACACAATACGACGTTTTTGCCGTTCGAGGCTAAACGTCGCAGCCCAAATGGACGGCCAAGAACACACATGTTTGTGTGGACGCCAACGAGGATAACATTTTTGATTCCTGCAGCTTCCATCACATTCCAAATCTCAATGCCGCTATCACTGATCACATCTTCCTTATAAATATCGAGCAGCTCGGTTTGTTTGGTCCAAGGGGATCGAGGGTTTAGTCCTTTGGCTATAAGTCTTTTTGCCCATGCTTCATGCTCGGCGGGATTATCATCTTCTCCCCCATCTGTTTGGTCGATCGGATAAGCGCCTTGCCCTTCTTCCGGAATTCTGTCGCACCATTCGGCAATCTGCTTTGGGAGGTTAGCAGACATTGGTGCGTTTTGGGCCCGTTTACGGCCTGGATGATTCCCGTAAGGCTTCATGCAACTGCTGGGAGCATGAATAATCAATGACCCATTTTCGCGGGCAGCTTTTAAAAATTGGTTCATTCGAGGTGCCATTTCAGCTCCTCGTCGAGTTGCATTTAAGCAGTGATGCAAATCCCACATATCGCAAACGATCACAGCCGTTTGGGTAGGTTTCCAATCCTCGTTTTGATACACCGGTTGGAATCGTAAATTTTGGTCCGAAGTAGGAGCGAGTGAGCGTTTGATAATTTTAAAATCGCCCTCATTAGCGGAAGCGAAAAG
>JAKMGP010000089.1 GCA_022424905.1 Akkermansiaceae bacterium
AACATCAATCTGGCAACCCCGAATATTGATTCGTTGGCGAAGGACGGAGCAACCATGAGTAACTTCTACGTGTGCGCGGTGTGCGCCCCTACCCGGGCTGAATTCCTTACAGGGCGTTATCATTTCCGTACTGGGGTGAGTGGTGTGAGCGAGGGAACGGGCCGGCTTAATCCGGATGAAACCACGCTCTCCGATCTGTTTCAAGCAAACGGATATGCCACCGGCGCTTTCGGTAAGTGGCATAATGGCACACAGGCTCCCTATCATCCTCTAGACCGCGGGTTTGATGAATTCTACGGGTTCACTTCAGGTCATTGGGGGCACTACTTCGACCCTCCCCTAGATCACAATCGGAGGCAGGTGAAAGGAAAGGGCTACCTCACGGACGATCTCACCAACCATGCCCTCCGTTTCATCGAGGAACACCACGAAAAACCCTTCCTCTGTTACGTCCCTTTTAATACCCCGCACTCCCCCTTTTATGTCGATGATCATTTCTATCGAAAGTTTGACGGTCTTGAGCCAGCGATGCGAAACCGGGATCCAAAAAAGGAAGACCTTCCCGCCACTCGCGCGGCCCTTGCAATGTGTGAGAACATCGATTGGAACGTTGGTCGTATCCTCAAAAAACTAGATGCCCTCGCCTTGCGCGAAGATACTATTGTTGTTTATTTCTCCGATAATGGGCCAAATAGCTTCCGCTGGAATGGCGGAATGAAAGGCAAGAAAGGCAGTATCGATGAAGGAGGCCTACGTTCTCCATTTCTCATACGTTGGCCCGGTCAAATTCCTGCTGGCCAGACGATCAGGCAGGTTGCCGGCGCGATCGATTTACTCCCGACTCTAACCGAATTGGCCCAAGTGCCTGTAAAAACGGCAAAGCAAATCGAAGGGCGCAGTTTCGCAAAACTCCTGCGAGGAAACAGCAAGGCCGAATGGCCCGATCGTCAACTCTTCAGTGTCTGGGGGGCAAAGCGCACAACTCTACGCACCGCAAGATTCCGCATGGATGAAAGAGGAGCTCTCTTTGATATTCTCAACGACCGGGGTCAACATCGCAATGTTGCCGATCAATACCCTGACCTTGCCTCCAAACTTCGCGTAGCATTGAGTGCTCACCGTCTCGATGCTAATAAACACTTCGTCGCCAATGCCGATCGGCCCTTTACCGTCGGTTATGCTGGATCAACGGCCCTCCCTGCTCGAGACGGAGTTCCGCACGGCACGATCAAACGAAGTTCAAAAGCTCCAAATAATTCCTTCTTCAAGAACTGGACGAGCCAGGATGATTCGATCACTTGGGATATTAAAGTTGGTAAGGCCGGGGAATATCGCGCGACGGTCTTCTACACCTGTCCTGCCGCAAACGTCGGAGGAAAAATTCGTCTTAGGTGGGGTAACTCTGCAACTGAAGCCACCGTTACTGAAACCTTTGACCCACCCCTCTGGGATAAATCCAAAGAACGAGTCTCCAAATCCCATTACTTTGTGAAAGACTTCAAGCCGCTTGATCTTGGCATTCTCATCCTGACCAAAGGGCGAGGTCAGCTCACCCTCACCGCACCACAACTAATCGCCAATCATGGAATCGACGTTTACTCGATTGTTCTAAACCAGGTTCAAAAAGAACCAGAGGGCGATTTGAACTAGCTCGATCTAATGGGCAGAACGGATCGCGATCCAACCGGTTTGGATTCGGTTATTTCTTTCTAGCTCTGAGAGGCGCGTAGGGATCTTTCGGCCCCTTAGCGGGATCGACATACTGGGCTAGATCTCGCATCGCGATAACAGTGCAACCTTCGTCCTTCAAGTATCGCAGATACTTTTTAAAATCCTCCGGATCGCAGTTCACCCAAGGATGCTCGAGGCCAGGCACCCCATGGAAGCAAAGCACGGCAATTTGACCTTCACGAGCCTGTGCGACCGCCCACTGTAGATCCTTCATTCCCCATTCTGGCCCGGCGTATCCAGTGGTCGGAACAAGGAGTGGATGGTCGCTCTTCGGATCGTAGGCTGGGCCACGCCCGCCACGTCCACCGTCCGGGTATTCGGGCCGGACACCACGACGGGCGAATTGATAGTTCTTCTTCGCCAAAACCTGCACCGCCGTCAGGCTGTGAGAGAAACCAGGGTAGCAGAAGGTCGTAGGCTTCGGTATCTTGTACTCGGCACAGCGCTTCTCGATATGCTCAATTTCTGCGGCCACTTGATTTGCATTCAATCGTGCCACATTTGGATGACTCCGTGTGTGATTCGCAATCTCGAAACCCATCTTGTCGAGCTCCGCGATTTCTTCCCAAGTTGTGTAATGGTTCTTATTCTTTAGGAAGCCTAAGCCCTCGGTCACAAAAAAAGTGGCCCCAAAACCGTATTTTTTCACCTCCGATGCCACGAATGAACGGTCGGACTTGTTGCAATCATCAAAGGTCAATACGACAAGTTTATCTGGTATAGGCTTCAACTTCGCTACTTTCTCCCCAGCATTTGACTCTGAAAGAATAAGACCAAAGGTCGTGGTCAAGAGAATGAGGGCCAAAGAGATTTTCATTCTCGAAGACTTATCATTTCTCCCGCTCCAAGACAATCCAGCTTTCCTATTTGGTTCCATTCAAAGTAAGCATAAAATCATCTCTACTTTGTGATTCCCCAAGGTATGGCCTGATTGCTTAACTACGGAGATGAAGCTTGAGGTCATAGACATCCCATTGATTCCTGTAAAATGAAGGCTCTAAAACTAATAGCAGTAGCTTTCTTCGGAATAGCTTCCGCGGCAGCTGGGCCACTCGAATTACAAAAAGGGGACGTGGTGGCCTTTGTAGGTGGTGCGGACTTGGTCAGGATACAGGAAGATGGGCGGCTTGAGGCTGCCTTGACTCTCCGATTCCCTGAGGCCACAACACAATTCCGCGACCTAGCATGGGAGGGCGATACGGTCTATTTCCAAAATGCCGTTCGCGAACGCTGGCGGACCGAGGCCTTTGGTAGATGGCCCGAACAACTACGGCGGGTCAGGGCGACCGTTGTTATCTTTCAGTTCGGAAAAATGGAGTCTTTCGACGGGGTCACAAAAATTGCCCAATTCACAGAAGCCTACGGCAAACTGATTGATGAGTTAACAGGCGAGGGAAGACGGGCAATCCTGCTTGCACCATCTCCTTTCGAATGGCCAGCAGCCCGAGACCGCGCCGCCTTGGCCTCCTACACCGAAGCGGTCGCAACCCTCGCAAAAAACCGAAAGATCCCTTTCATTACGAACGACCAAGCCGATTCGGTAAAAGCGTTTATTCGCGGCCTGACTGGTAAGAGGGAGCCGAAGGGAGAAGGCTATGAGCAAATACGTTTCACCGTGCGTGAAAAACACCGGCTTTGGGTAGAGTATTGGCGCCCCACAAACTGGAAATGTATTTTTGGCGATGACAGCAAGCGGATCTTTTCCAAGGCCTCGCATGGACGACCTTCGATCCAGGAAGAATGGGCGACCTATCCAGCCCTTATCGAAGCCGCAGAGAACGCGATCCAAAAAAGAGTTCCCTGGCATGCACCCGCTCCTTCTGCCTTAACAGGATCGAAGGAGGCCAATCTCAAGAATGAGTTAGCTTCATTTGAGGTGTTAGAAGGGTTCAAAGTAAACCTCTTTGCGGACGAGTCCAATGGCATTGCGAATCCTTTATCAGTGCGTTGGGACGCAAATGGCTGTATGTATGTGGCCTGCTCCGACGCTTATCCGCAGATCGAGCCAGGAGTGCAAGGTAATGATAAGGTCATCACTCTGCGTGATACGAACGGCGACGGTAGAGCTGACGAATCGAAGGTCTTCGCGGATGAACTTCGTATCCCCACCGGGATGGAAGTCGGCCCAGATCGCGTCTATATCGGGCAGGGGACCGAGTTGCTCACGCTGCGCGATACGACAGGCGACGGGCATGCAAATGAGCGACGCACTTTGCTCACCGGTTTCGGCAACGGCGATTCACACCAAACCAGCAACTCTTTTGTGTGGAGTCCGGGTGGTGAATTGTGGTGGTGTCAAGGCGACGGGATTGAATCTCGAGTGGAAACTCCCTTCGGTGTTTCTTCACTGTTTCAAGCTGGGGTATTTCGCCTTCGTCCAAACGAATTAAGGCTCGATGGACTCCTCGATGATTTCATGGGACCAGGAAATCCTTGGGGGATCGCGTTCGATGACTATGGACAATCATTCGTGATCGATGGTGCAGGAGGCGTTTCTTACCTGACTCCAGCTTCAATCCCTGCCAAACGCCGTCTTAGATTACCTCGGATTGGCAAGCCTGGTGGCTATTGCGGAATTGATTGTCTTGGGGGGAGGACTTTCCCGGATGGAATGCAGGGCGAATTTCTGATTGGCGACTACAAGAAGAACCAAATCAGCCGCTTTGCGACGAGCGATGACGGTGCCGGTTTCAAGCTCGATTGGAAAGAGCCACTCCTACGCTCGAAACACCGCAACTTCCGTCCAATAGATGTAAAAGTTGGTCCAGATGGGGCGATCTACGTCGTTGATTGGTATAATCCAATCACCTGTCACCAAGATGATTTCTATCGCCATCCCGATCGCGACAAAACACACGGAAGAATCTGGCGAATCGCTCCTAAAAAGGGTGTCTTAAGGCCCCCTAATCTGGTGGGAGCTTCGATTTTAAAACTACTCGAGGCACTCAGAGCTCCAGAACGTTGGACACGACTCAAGGCGAAACAGGTCTTGGTGGGGCGTGAAGTTGCACAGGTTTTACCCGCAGCTAAGACATGGGCAAAAACTGCACAAGGTCGCGACCTCATGGAGGTGGTCACATTATTAGAAATGCTAGACCGGCCTGATTCTGAAATTCTAAAGCGTCTACTAGCTTCGCCTGATGATCGCGCGCGGGCCTATGGGGTGAGAGTAGCCGGTCGCTGGGGCGAGCATATTGAAAACATCGTCGGAGTCCTTGAACATGCGGCCGAGGACAAACACGCTAGGGTTCGGATGGAGGCCGCTCTGGCTTGTGCCGCTCTACCGGATGCTGGAACCATCCTGGTGGCAGCAACGGTTGCGGAAGAGCCACGGGATCGATGGATCAACTACGCCTTTGCACAAGCGGTCCATCACACCAAAGAAAATTGGCTACCGGCCTTCCAGAGAGGTGAACTAGATTTTGGTGATCGACGCCGTGGGCTGACAGCAGTGCTTGGCGCAGTGGAATCGAAACATGTATTGGAGGAAGTACGAAAGCTCCTGCTTTCTAATCAGCCCGACGAGAACGCCAAAATGGCCCTTGCACGAGCGCTCGTAGTAGTTGGAGAAAATGATGATCTCCAAACCGTTTTTCAGTTGGGTCAGCTCGACGCAGCAACGATCCGTGCCATCGCATCCCGGAAACGCCCCAAATTCGACGTGTCTTATTTTTTGGAGAGCCTCTGTGCCTCAAAACATGTTGAGGATAGCGTCGCAGCAATAGAATTAGCTGCGAAGTGGCGTATTCGAGAGCTCTACCAAACAGCAATACGTCTCGCTCAAAACTCGCAAGCTGACCCTCAGTTGCGATCCGCTGCGATGCGCGCGATGGGAGCTCTTGGTAACCAGAAAACGACTCCATTGCTAAAGATCATGGCAGGAAATCCAGCGAACCCCAAACCAGCAGCAATTATTGGCCTCCTTGAAGTCGATCGGGCTGCAGCTGCAAAAAGCGCTGCCAACATATTAGAAGGAACGACCCAAAACGAAGCAATTAGGAAGATCCTTAGCGCCTTTGCTAGTCGTGAAGGAGGTGGCTTACTTCTCGCAAAGGAATTGGTAAAACGAAAGATTAGTCATGCGCAAGGAAAACGACTTCAAGACGCGTGGATCGCAACCGGATTTGTTCAAGAAGCGATCACAGAAGCACTACAAGCGATCACAGGTTGGCCCGCCGAAGGATTGAAATTTAACGAAGAAGTCGTTCGCGGGATGGTAGCGGCAGGGCGTAAGGGTGACCGCGCTCGCGGCGAGATTCTCTTCGAGTCAGCTCGGGCTGGTTGTATCGCCTGCCACAAGATTGGAAACCAAGGGGGAATGATAGGCCCAGAACTGAGCGCAGTCGGCAGTGGGGTGCCAGCAGACCGCATCGTTACCGAGGTACTTTGGCCAGCCCGCCAGGTGAAAGGTGGATACGCACTAAGCCGAATCACCATGAGGGACGGACGTGTCTTGCAAGGATATCTCCAAGAAAGCCGAGACAAAAAACTATTACTACTTAGAGATTTCGCTGGGGCCAGAATGCATGAAGTAGAAGCCGAAATGGTAACCAAGGAGGAACCGATCGGAAGCCTTATGCCTCCCACCGCCCAATCACTCTCGCGAGATGAACTCTCCGACTTGTTTGCTTACCTTTTCAGCCTAGTTGGAAAATAGGGTTCATTTAGATGAATTCATGGGGCAATCATAACTTGGCCACCTCCTACAAATCCACCCCTCGCTAACCCGACTCATTTTTCTCGTATCCAGATAGGGAACGGTGTCGAGAACACTTTAAATTTGCTACTTTATCCTTAATTATCCCGGAAGGAGATTACTGAAAAACGGACCTAGAATTTGCCGTATTTCTGAGAATGGGTACAGAACCAACGAATCGCCGGAGTTTTATTAAAAGCACGACTGCCGCCAGCGCCTTTACAGGATTCATCCCATCACGAGTCCAAGCAAAACCCTCTGCTGGCAAATTGAATATCGCAGCTATTGGGATTGGTGGTAGGGGCGCTCCAGTCATCAAAAGAAGCGCAGGAGAGAATATTGTGGCACTTTGCGATGTCGATTTTGACCGTGGAGCTGAGACTTTTAAACAGTATCCCAAGGCTAAGAGATTCAAGGACTTCCGAGTCATGTTTGACAAAATGGACAGTCAAATCGATGCGGTAATTGTAGCAACGCCTGATCACACGCACGCAGTCGCCACGATGGAAGCGATAAAAAGGGGAAAACATGTTTACACCGAAAAACCCCTGACTCATACAATATGGGAAGCGCGTCAATTAACAGAAGCCGCGCGTAAATACGGAGTTGCCACACAAATGGGAAATCAAGGCCACTCTTCCGAGGGAGCACGCCAAACAGTTGAGTGGATCCGTGCCGGAGTGATTGGCGAGGTGCGCGAAGTTCATTGCTGGAGTGATCGCCCACTAAGGGGCACCCGTTTTGAACAGAAAATGTATTGGCCTCAGGGTGTTTCTACCCGTCCAGTGGAGAAACATCCCATTCCCAACACTCTCGATTGGGATCTATGGCTAGGCCCCGCTCCTCATCGGGAATATCACCCAGATTATGTTCCATTTAATTGGCGAGGTTGGTGGGACTTTGGGACTGGCGCGTTGGGTGATATGGGTTGCCACATTATCGATCATCCATACTGGGCCCTCAATTTAGGTTATCCTGAGAGTGTTGAAGCAAGCAGCTCTCATATTAATGATGAGACCGCTCCACTCGCTTCTATCATTACTTACCAATTCCCAGCGCGTGAAGGCATGCCCCCGGTGCGGATGCATTGGTATGATGGTGGTCTTAAACCGCCTCGACCTGCGGAACTTGGTCCCGAAGATGAATGGCTGGTCGATGGAGTTCTCTATGTCGGTGATAAGGGTAAAATTATGCACCGCTCCCATGGCGGAAAACCGACGCTCATTCCTTTGTCACGTATGGAAAATTTCAAGCGCCCAGCCGAGACAATTCCTCGGATCAAAGGTGGTCACGAACAAAACTGGATCGATGCTTGCAAAGGAGGGAGCCCTGCTTGTGCCAACTTTGGTTATTCTGGACCCCTGACAGAAGTCGTCTTACTCGGTAACCTTGCTCTTCGCACCGAGGGGCCCTTGCTTTGGGATGGTCCAAATATGCGCGTCACAAATAACGAGTCGGCTAATCAATTTATCCAAAGAGAATATCGTAAAGGCTGGGCCCTGTAAGATAGGCCCTTCATGCCGCATCTCCCAAATCCTAAAATGAATCGAGTAGGAGTAAAAAAATCGCACAAGAAGATGGCCTTCATGTTCTTCGTGTTGCTTTCTCTTCCTCTTTCAGCAGATGAAAATGAGAACGATACCTTTTTTGAAAACCATATCAGACCTTTGCTTACGGCGAAATGTCTCGAATGTCATGGGCCCAAAAAACAGGAGAATGGATTAAGACTCGACTCTCGAAAAGGCTGGGAACAAGGAGGAGACCACGGCCCAGCAATTATCGCCGGAAAACCAGAAAGCAGCTTACTAATAAAGGCTGTCTCGTATCACGATACTGACCTTCGAATGCCACCAAAAAAGATGTTGGAGGCTCATGAAATAGCTGAGCTTGAACAATGGATCAAGCTTGGCGCTCCTGATCCGAGAACTGAAGAAACATCGGTCGAAACCATTAGAATGACCCTGAAAGAGGCTAAAAACTTTTGGTCATTTCAGCCGCTCAACGAACCACTAACTCCCAACCCTAATAACAATCAATGGTCTCATCACCCCATTGACCAATTTATCTTTGCCGAGTTGGAAAGTCGTGGCCTCTCTCCTGTGACAGATGCGGACAAACGAACTCTCATCCGCCGTGCCACCTTTGATCTAACGGGACTTCCACCGACAATTGGCGAAATCTCAGAATTTATCGAAGACGCCTCCCCAGATGCTTTTTTAAAAGTGATGGACCGACTTCTTGCTTCAGCCGCTTACGGAGAACGTTGGGGCCGGCACTGGCTGGATATAGCTCGATATGCTGACACGGCAGGAGACGGTTCAGATTACCCAGTACGGGAGGCCTACAAGTATCGTGACTGGGTCATTCGCGCCTTCAACAAAGACATGCCATTCAATGAATTTGTGAGAGAACAAATTGCCGGAGATATCCTAGCGAAACGTCATTCGATAAACAATTCACTTCAATATTCAGATCGAATCACCGCGACCGGTTTTCTCGCTATTGGAAAACGCTATGGCTACAAAGATTCACCCGACTATCAACATCTAGATTTTGCCGATGTCATCGATACTCTTGGCAGATCTTTACAAGGACTCTCAATTGGATGTGCTCGATGTCATGACCATAAATATGATCCGATCTCAGCAGAGGACTACTATGCTCTTTACGGAATCCTTCAAAGCACCAAATGGGCGTTCCCAGGCGGGGAAGAGCAAAAAAGACCTGCTCATTTCCCACCGCTAGTTTCTCCACAAAAAGTGATTGCCTTAGAGAAAGTTAAGACTGAGAAAATTGCGCTTTTAGAGCGCGAAATGAGTGAGAAAATCAAATTACGAGACGACTTAGATCGTAACAAGCGAGCGGGGGGTATTGATTTAGGATTTGAATCTCAAGAACCGAAGACCCCTCTTAGTGCTCCTTGGGTTTTCTCTGGGCCACTTGAGGTTCTCAAAGAGGCTCAGAGCCCATTCCAAGAAATTCACCCGAAAGGAAAAGTTGGGGTGAGACTTGGAAGCGGTCAAATTACCGATGGCATTCGCTATGTCTTTAAAAATGGACTGACTGCAACGCCGGGGCAGGAGGTCAATTTCACCCTAGACTTTCGGACCTTAGCTTCAGAACACACAGGGGCGTTTCGGTTCTATCTTGGCCAAGGGGTCATTCAATCTTTGGCTGTTCAATGCAGCATCACATCGACTGAATTCTCGGTGGCAAATGGTAATAAATGGGAAACGGTTTGCAAGCTAGAGCCCGGAAAATGGCAGACCCTGCGCATCACAATAAATCCAGAGGCGAAAAGTTACTCGGGATTTATTGGAACTGCTGAGAATTTAACTCATTTTTCTGAGAAAGATGTTGGGCCCAATTGGAATGGAATCATCGATTGCTTTATCTGCGATGGAGCTGGTCATGTGGAGGGAGCGGCTTGTGCTCGTGACATCGATAATATCGGGCTCCAACCAGAGACATTTCAGGCACCCGGTAGCACCCCAGTCCTTGCCGAACCTCTTTCGGCCGAAGAAGCACAAGAACTCAAAAGATTAACCAAATCAGTTGGCGATCTCGAAAAGCAGCTGGCTAAAATCAAAGAGACTCAATCCTATCAAGTCGCCTATGGCGTAAGTGAAGCCAAGCCTGTCGATGCTCATTTCCAATTCCGAGGAGAACCCACAAAACCGGGTAAAAAAGTCACAAGGCGTTTTTTAGAAGTTTTAGGGGGGCAACCTGTAGGACAAGCGCCATCTAGTAGCGGACGTCTTGAACTCGCTAATCAGATCACTCACGCAAGCAACCCCCTCACCGCTCGAGTCTTTGTTAATCGCGTCTGGCAATGGCATTTTGGACGAGGAATTGTTTCAACACCCAGCGATTTTGGCTCTCGTGGCGCAGCACCTACTCATCCTAAATTACTCGATTGGTTGGCCATAAACTTTATCGAATCGGGCTGGTCGATTAAATCACTACACCGCCTGATCATGTCATCACGGACCTATCAGCTTGCGAGTGTCGATCACGAAAAAAACCTACTCAACGATCCCGAAAACCGCTTTCTCTGGCGTTACTCCAGACAGCCTTTAGATGCTGAATCGATTCGCGACGCTATCCTTTCTGTTAGTGGAAAGCTTGATCGGTCTATTCCTAAAAGCCACCCCTTCCCTCCGGTCAATCAATGGGGGTTTTCAATCCACAATCCTTTTCACGCAATCTACGATTCAAATCACCGTAGCGTCTATTTGATGATACAACGTAACAGGCGACATCCATATTTATCTCTTTTTGATGC
>JAKMGP010000115.1 GCA_022424905.1 Akkermansiaceae bacterium
ATTAACTATCGAATAATCCGATGAATAGCTTGAAATCCAAAAGGAATTTAACCCGTTTTACTTATGAAACGACCGCTTTCGAGGGCTGGCGCCTCTGTGTAAGTAGGACCGGGACCACCTTCACAAAATATTTTTCTGATAAAAGGCACGGGTCTGCTAGAGATTCTCTCCGCGCAGCTGAACAAACGAGGGGTAAGTTGCTCAGACTGATTGACAACTCCCGCCGAATTAACGGGAAGCTCAGCAAGTCGACCATCGAAAGGGCTCACAAAGTCTTGGAGACAGCTTAGAGTCAACATGTCCAAAGTCTACCGCCGGGTTATCCATTGGTTTCGCCGCGATCTTCGACTCACCGATAACACCTCGCTCCTTGCATCCATCTCCTCTGCGGATGAAGTCGTCCCAGTTTATATCGTCAGCAATTGGACGGGGTCAAATTTGTGGACCGGCCCAAAACGCCAAAATTTCCTTTGCGAATGTCTAGCATCGCTTTCTAGTAATGTAGAACATCTCGGCGGGCAACTCATCATCCGCCAAGGTAATGCGATGGCAGAGCTCCTGAAGCTTGCCAAAGATGCAGAGATCGACGCTATTTTCTTCAACGAGGACGTTGATCCTTTTGGTCAGGCAGTCGAAGCCGGACTCAGGGAGAAATCAACCATTCCAATTCACTCATTCCAGGATGCTACGCTTCATGGTCCTAACGAAATTTTAAAGGGTGATGGAACACCCTATCGTGTTTACACCCCATTTTCAAAGCGTTGGCTTCCGGTCGAAAAGCGCAGATCAGCTGGGCGACCTAGCTCTATCAAGACACCGAGTGATCTGGAATCACTCCCCCTCCCCACCCTCTCACATTGGGGGCTTGAGAAGGAAGACTGGGAACTTCCAAAGGGTGGTGAAAAGGCAGCGAGGCAGCGAATGAGCGAGGCCCTCGGGCACCGAATCTCACGCTACGATGATACTCGTGACATTCCCTCATGTCCCGGGACGAGCCGACTTTCTCAGGATCTCCGTTGGGGGACTCTTTCGATTCGAGAGCTTTACCATAAAGCTGTCAAAACAGGATCCGAACAATATCTCAAGGAACTTGGATGGCGCGAATTCTACTTCCAAATTCTCTACCATTTTCCTGAGGTTCTTTCTTATGAATTCAATCAAGACTGGCGAGGACTCCCATGGGACAAGCCCGGCAAAAACTTTGAGGCTTGGAAATCGGGGCAAACAGGTTTCCCCATCATTGATGCAGGTATTCGTGAACTTCTCAAAACCGGCTTCATGCACAACCGCGTCCGCATGATTGTGGCAATGTTTTTAACGAAGGACCTCCACATCGATTGGCGACTGGGCGAACAATTTTTTGCGCAACACCTTCTGGATGGCGAAATTGCGTCTAACAACGGGGGCTGGCAGTGGAGCGCCGGAACGGGAGCTGATGCGGCTCCCTATTTTCGGATTCAAAATCCGTGGTCTCAGACGAAACGATTCGACGCAGACGGAGAATATATCAAGCGCTGGGTCCCTGAACTGGAGATGGTTGACCCGAAAAAATTCCATACTCCTCCAGAAGATGGTCAACCGCTTGCCGAGGGATATTCAGCTCCCATTCTTGATCACAATGCAGAGAGAAAACAGACTCTAGATATTTTCAAAAAGCACCGATCCCAACAAAAATAGGAGAGCCTAACATGACTCCTTTTTTCACG
The DNA here is from genome assembly GCA_022424905.1 of Akkermansiaceae bacterium. Classification (GTDB taxonomy): domain Bacteria; phylum Verrucomicrobiota; class Verrucomicrobiia; order Verrucomicrobiales; family Akkermansiaceae; genus SW10. The sequence continues at coordinate 1,707 of JAKMGP010000115.1, forward strand.
GGGTCTGTAGAAGCTCAGCCAGGAGCTCTGATAGCTCTTGGCCGGGGATTGCAAATGCTTCAACTCGGTTCACTGCTGCAATATTCATTCCCACAAATTGGTTATTCAATGTGAAAACGGGTCCCCCGACCGTGTTCCGATTTAGCATTGTCTCGTGCTGTAAAACCATCGGGAAGCCGGTCCTCCTCGCAGACTGTTGAGCTTCACCACCACTCAGCTGATCATTCCGAGTTGCACCCTTTCCATAAAGCTTATGCCGGGCCATTAACTCGACTTCTAAGTTTAACTCTTCGCTTCCACGTGTTATTCCTAATTTAACCCTGTCACCTGAAGATTTCTCTTTGAGGTAGGTGATCAAATCATCACGATCCTTGATATCTGAGCCATCAACTTTTAGGAGCTTATCCCCTTTTTTTAAACCAGCCAGAGCAGCACCCGAATCCTCAGTAACATTATCGATAAAAAGGTCACCGTCCCGTTCTTTGAGGCCCACTCCCAGGACCGCAGGAGAACCACCAGGAATCTCACGCTTGTTTGCACTTATAATACCAGCCCGGGGGCGACGAAAACGACGCTCGGTCGCCCCATTAGAAACAACCCAGGTGCCGTGGGACAAATCCTTGGCCTGGGAAAAATCCACGGGCTTGAGGCCCTCCGCTTCGATCTTGATCATCATGACGTCCCAGACGTCATTTCTAGCTACAACGATAGGATCCCGGAACTTCTTGGTGCCAACACGCACGTAGTAGCTTTCCACCTCCTCGATTTCACTGGCCTTGGTCAGAATCAGTCCATCATCCGAAACCACGGTCCCATAAAGAAATGCCTTGGATGTCTCATTGTTGTAAAAGACGGCACTGCTTTCTTGGAGCGATACCTGTACCGGAGAAAGCGCGTCCTGAATCAAGGGACCGTTCTTTCGCTTTTCCGAGGGAAGTGAATTTGCCGCAAGAGGTAGTAAAAACGCGAATATAAAGATAAGAATTCTCATGGTCGTTCTCCAAGCTTGATGGTCTCTTCCTTAGACTTTCCCCCACTCACCCATTTCAGGGTTAACTTATCCCCGGCTCCTAGCTCGGCAAGCGTATTTGCCATCAAGACCTTGGTGGCCTTCTCACCAGCGATTTCTATAATACGGTCTCCAACCTTTAATCCAACTTTTTCTGCCACTCCATCTTTCCAAAGTTCGGTGACCTTGAGGCCGCCTTCCTCTGATTCTTCGGTCGCGACACCAAGAAATCCGGTGCCAGGTTTACTCTTCTGAGCAAAACCACCCTCTCCAATAAACTTCCCTGACTTTAACTCATCCCAGTGAGCCTGAAACTCACGAATCGGAACGTGCATACTTTCCTCGCGAGATGCCCCTACCCTGCTGTGAATTGCGATCAATTCACCCTCCATATTGAAAAGAGGCCCCCCCGAATCACCCCCGATAAGCATACAATCCGACTGAACTGTCGTCTCCGCCTCCCTTACTAATCTACCCACGCGGACATTTACCCCTCGAGCTTTATCAAATCCCCCCGAGTGCCCGAGTGAAAAGACCCAGTCACCAAGCTTTGTAGTGTCCTTTAAATCAACTTCCACAAAAGGAAACGGGCCAGCGTCTTCGATTTGTAACATTGCCGAATCAGTCTCAGAATTTAGCCCCAAAGAACGACCCGTAAACTCACGGCCATCTTCCATGATCACCTTAATTTCCTCATCAACCTTACTCGTTACATGAGCCGCGGTCAGCACAAGCCCATCTTTGCTAATAATCACCGCGCTTCCTGAACCACCACCCATTTGCAGACAAACTGTCGCTGAGCGAGTTCGCTCAAGATGAGATTGAAGAGCGTTTTGGATTTCACGGAAATCACCGAGAGTCTGTGGGGCTTCCTTGTTATTAAAATCAGGGCGGTCAGCATACACCAAGCTCCCGAAAACTAGGGAACATGCCATCAAAATCATTCCGCAGTTCATCTTCTATACGAGTTTAGTTTGGGAACGGGTTGGAAGCAATCTACAAACCTCTAAAACAACTGATAATTGACTTCACTGCCTAAGCACCTGTTAAGCCCTTACGATATCGATATTATCTGAAGATCAATACAAAATCCCAGCCTCGCAAGCGAAACTGGGATTTTGGCAACCCGTAGGGGATTCGAACCCCTATTGCCGCCGTGAAAGGGCGGAGTCCTAACCATTAGACGAACGGGTCGTTTTGTCGTTGTGGACGGCGGGGAAGTATATTCGCCAAACGATTGAGGCAAGAAGGTTTTTGAACTTTTTTCACCCTCGCCCTTTATCGCAGTCCCTATTAAACCTTCGACATGGCCCACATTCCCCGATTCGAGGAACTCGACTACCAGAAAACCCCACTCGGAGATCTCATCCTTCGAAAAAGAACAGTTCTCTCTCTCGAAAACGAGGAAATCTACGAAATAATTCTTGGAAACGCCTTTCTCATGTCGTCGATGTTTACGGTCGTTGAGCAAGAACTCTCCCGCTTTGGCCTCAAAGCGACCAAGGAAAGCTTTCCAGCAGAGAAGCTAGATATCGTTATAGGAGGACTAGGTCTCGGCTACACCGCCAAAGCTGCCCTCGAATTCGATGAAGTAAGTTCCCTCAAAATCGTTGACTATCTCAAGCCTGTCATCGAGTGGCACGAGAAGGAACTAGTTCCTCTGGGAAAAGGTCTCAACGACGATCCTCGATGCCAATATGTGCACGGTGATTTCTTTGAACTCTCACTGGGGGAAGGCTATCAATCAAAGTCAACCACCCACCACGCGATCTTGCTAGATATCGATCACTCCCCCGCTCACCTCCTGACCAAGAAAAATGCCCGATTTTACTCAACGAGTGGTCTTCGTAAATTCGCCGAGCGAATTAAATCAGGAGGGATTTTCGGCCTGTGGTCCGACGACCCCCCTGAAACTTCATTCCTCGAATCTCTCAACGAGGTTTTTGCTAAAGTTGAATCACATATTGTTCCCTTCCACAACCCTATCCAGGACGAGGAGTTTGAGAGTACGGTTTACGTAGCAACGAAAGCCCGATAAGCTTCCCACATGGCAAAGATCGGCGAGCGCGCAAAAATTCCCTACCTAAGGGAAGTTAGCGCGGGTTCATTTTTGGATGGTGGAGAACTTGGCGAGATCCTCCTTCCTAAGGGTGAGAGGATCAACGACCAACGAGAACTAGTCGACGTTTTCATCTATCGAGACTCCGAAGATCTTCCCATCGCTACTCAAAAACATCCTAAAACCAGCCCGGGTAATTTTGGGGTCCTACGAGTTCTAGCGTCAAATAATACCGGAGCATTTCTCGATTGGGGTCTCAGCAAAGATCTTCTTCTTCCCTATAGTGAGCAACGAAGCTCTCCAAAAATTGGACAATTGGTTGTTGTTTACGTTTATCTTGATCCAAAAAGCGAACGACTTGTAGCCTCCCAGAGAATTTCCCGCCATTTCTCAACCGATACCCCAGACTATTCGGATGGTTCTGAAGTCGATATGATCATTTTTGGCAAAACCGACATGGGATACAAGGCGATCGTCGACGGGAAATACTCCGGGCTTCTTTTCAAAAATCAGGTTTTTGAAGAACTTTTCTATGCCGACGAAATAAAAGGCTACGTCACTCAAGTCCGGAACGATCGCAAAGTGGACCTCTCCCTCTATGCCCCTGGTAATATCAAAATCGAAAACCTTGAGACCCGTCTCGAACGCGAACTCAATTCACGGGGAGGTTTTTGGGCTATTGATGATAAATCTTCACCTGAGATCATTAATCTCGAACTCGGAGTCAGCAAAAAGGTTTTCAAGAAAGCGACCGGAGCTCTCTTCAAAAAACGAAAGATCGCTTTCGAGGACGGAGGAATCCGCTGGATCGGTTAGAGAAGACTCCGGCTTTACCCGGAGACGATCCCACTCCATGATCTTGGAAAGATCATGAGCAAACTGGCAGCACTTCCGTCCGTCGAAAAACTAGCCTCTTCACTTGCACCGGAAGTTTCACTTCCACGACCGCTCGTGAACCTTTTTGTCCGGCGCGAAATCGACCGCTTTCGTCAGCTCCTTCTCGCCGACGAGAACCACACCAGAGAGGAAATCGAAAAAGCAACCCAGCAAGGCCTTATCAAGTTTGCGAACTCGCGGCTCCAATCTGTCATTAATGCAACTGGCGTCCTCATTCATACCAACTTAGGCCGCTCGCCGCTGGGTCCACGTGCCGCCACTGCTCTTGAAAAAATTGCGACCGGCTATTCAAACCTCGAATTTGATCTCTCCTCAGGCACACGTGGAAAACGGGCCGAATATCTTGAAACTGCTCTCGCCTGCCTTCTCGAAACCGAAGCCGCTACCGCTGTAAACAACTGCGCAGCCGCTCTGGTCCTTACCCTCCGAACCCTAGTCGAAGAAGGTAAAAACGAGGTCATCGTTTCGCGCTCCGAGCTAGTTGAGATCGGGGGTGGATTTCGTATACCCGAAATCCTAGAAACCTCCGGAGCCAAACTCGTAGAAGTGGGAGCGACCAACAAGACACACCTGCACGATTACGAAAAAGCAATCACGCCTCAAACAGCCCTCATTCTTAAGGTTCATCGTTCCAACTTCTATATCGATGGATTTATCGGCGAACCCGAGATTCCTGAAATCGCCAAATTAGCGCACGATCATAATCTTCCACTCGTCGAAGACCTCGGTTCCGGAGCCATAATAAACACCGACCAACTGGCACCGATTGAACACGAACCCACCCCACAAGAATGTCTGCGTCGCGGAATTGACCTCGTCATATTTTCTGGCGACAAACTCCTCGGAGGCCCACAATCGGGTATTATTGGCGGACGCACCGATATGATTGCTAAGATCAAAAACGAGCCCTTTTTCCGAGCCGTGCGTTGCGACAAACTTATCCTTACCACACTCCAGGAATCGATCGATCAGTATCTTGAAACTAAAGCTAATCCAACTGAAAGCGATGTCCCGGTTTTGACCTTCCTTTCAAAGTCAATCGATGAGCTTAAGGCCCGAGCTAAGATCATCACTAAAGAGCTTCCAACTGAAAGCACCGAGATCACAATCGAAAGCACCTTAGCTCGCCCGGGAGGAGGAACCATGCCGCGCAGCGAATTTCCGTCAGTCGCAATCAAGCTAGTCCCAAATAACCAGTCGGTCACCAAACTAGCAAAAAAGCTCCGCCTCAGCGAATCAGCACTCGTTGGCTACACCACAGATGACGCCCTCTTCATCGATCTCCGGACAATATTTCCAGAAACAGATCACAAAGTTACCCAAGCCCTTAAAACTGCTCTTTCCTAGATCTTCTCCCATTCACCAAAACGCCGAAATTTTTCATAGCGCCTTGTTTTGAGATCCTCTTTAGAAAGTGCTAGTAACTCTTTAAGATTCTTGGCAACGATTTCGCGCAGAGCATCAGCAGCCGCATCGGGGTCATGATGAGCACCTCCCGGAACCTCAGGAATCACGCCATCGATTAGACCTAACTTGGCTAAGTCAGGAGCAGCAATTTTCATGGCGTCCGCAGCTTCCGGAGCGTGCTTACGATGCTTCCACAGAATGGCCGCGCAACCCTCTGGACTGATAACCGAGTAATACGCGTTCTCCATCATGAGAACCTTATCGGCTACGCCAATCCCTAAGGCACCGCCAGACCCACCCTCTCCCAGCACAACAGCTACAATGGGGACATCTAGTAACATCATTTCGCGGAGATTGCGGGCAATTGCCTCGGCGATATTTCGCTCCTCAGCACCAATCCCAGGAAATGCCCCCGGAGTGTCTATTAGAGCTACGATTGGGAGCGAAAATTTATTGGCTAACTCCATTAAGCGAAGGCTCTTACGATATCCCTCGGGGTGAGCACTTCCGAAGTTACGTTTCAGATTCTCTTTAAGATCTCTTCCCTTTTGATGTCCAAGGACGACGCAACGTTGCCCATCAATCGTTGCGAAACCGCCCGGCATAGCATGATCGTCACCTACAATGCGATCGCCATGTAACTCTGAAAAATCAGTAAATGATCTTGCGATATAGTCCAACATGTAAGGACGCTTGGTATGACGAGCAATCTGAACACGCTGCCATGGGCTTAGATTTTGATAGATCTCGCGACGGGTTTCAATCAACTTGCCCTCAATCGCCAATATTTCCGAACTAAGATCAATATCTTGCGAACGGGATTTGTTTTGAAGCAATTCCAATTCCTTCTCCAACTCAGCGATTGGCTTCTCAAATTCAAGTAGTTCCATAATTTGCGCGGCGTGGGGACTCTATCATTGGGTGATTCTTACTTCCACCTCATTTCCGACCCTAATCAGCATCGATAATTCCTCCATATCGGACGGTGCTAAAAAAACACCTGAACCAGAGTCCATATTCTCATCGCCGGAAAGTGGGCGCAATTGGATCAAAGATCGACCTAATTTTAGTCCAAGAACCTTGCTGGCATGGCGATAACTCTGATGGGTTGGAGGATAAGTCTTTCCCTCTAAATATCCATGTTTCCGAGAAATCTTTGCTTGATGATGGCCTCGGCTAGTTCTCCCAATCTCCAGTTTGCGAATCGGGTAATCCTTAGCAAACACATGTTCCTTTTTCTCCTGATCTCGATAGAAGAGCTCGACCCGCATTTTAGGAAGATTAATTAATAGCTTAAAATCAAGGGACATTATCACCAGTTCGTCCCCGCTGTGCAGATTGCCGAACTCCGTCAACCCGTTGAGGAACATCATACTGTCTAGCGTGGTCTTATTCTGAGTTGCAATCTTAAGATATCCTTCACCAGGCGAGACTCGATGGATTCTCTTATTCCCCATATTCTCAATCGAAAGTATCTCGTCCAAATTAATCTCGCCGAGAATACGTCTTGCTTCAGAAGAATGATTAGAGTCGGGATAGAGGTTTTCGATCAGATTCAGTTTTTCCTTCGCTTCTCCAATATCACCCAGCGCGATAAGTTCGAGTGCCCGGTTAAACTCGTATTGCCCAGCTTCAAAATTGATTTGCTCGTTCGCCTCGATAATTTCCTCCAAAGGCTTTTGGGCGACTGCCTTTGGATCATTAAAATCCTCCTGAAACTTGTTTAAAAAGAGAACTAAGACACCTATCACCGCAACCACGAACAGGAATGCGAAAATTTTGATGATGGTAATAATCCCCTTCATTTGGAAACTATGACTAAATCAAGCCCCGCCGCTTTAGGTCGAAGCGGTTGATATCCTGTGACTTCATGATCATATCGAGGGTGAACTTCATAATTCCGACCTCCCAAGCATCATCAACACTTTGAATAATGGCGAGAGAGGGATTACCGGAAACTCTCACTGCTTCCAATGCTTTATCGCTCACGCTCTCAAGCTGGTCGTGCACAAATTCCTCAGAAATATCAGAGCGTTTGAACTGAAAACCATATTGCAGAAAGCTGAGATCAATGCCCTGTTCCTTAAAATGCTCTATGACACGAAGAACCTTAGGATCAAATCCTTCCAATTCAATTTCACTAAAGCCATCTGGTTTAATCAACTGGGGTTTTTGAGCCTCGACCTCACCCCGTCGAATACAAACTTTCCCGACGCTATCCATTGGCTCACTCAGAATTTCAAACTCAAACCGAGTCGCACCAAACGTTTCAATACGACGATCCGGCTCGTGAATGACCCGGGTCGTCTCCATCGCGTATTGGAAATCATCTGGAGTGACCATCTTCGAGAAAAGTATCGCTTATCATTGTCAAACTGGCCAATAAAAATGGCAGGTTCCGCTCGGGAACCCACCATATAAAAGCTGGTTTTCTTGAACCAAAGTCAGAACTAGGCCTGAGCTTTCTCGACGTGAGAG
>JAKMGP010000159.1 GCA_022424905.1 Akkermansiaceae bacterium
TAAGCCTTAGTGAAAGTGATCCCCTCCCGCGCGAGGCGATCAACGTTAGGGGTGTGAACTCGCTTCTCGCCCTGATAGGAAAAATGGCAGGACATATCGTCCACCACGATCCAAACGATATTCGGAGCAGGAGATAAGGTTTCTGTGGCGTTGGATACCCCCGCGCTAAAAAGAAAAGTGAGAAGAAACGGAATGGACCATCGCATCACGACTTTTAGAGAGAGTCTAGTTGGAGCAATCCCAGAATACATTGGGGATTTTTTCTAATCGGAAGAAGTAAAATGCTGGCGTCTTACGGATCGGGCAGGAGATAGAAGGGCCGTTGAATAAGCTATTGTGGCCTAGTGTCAGAAATAATAATCGCGCGGTCGCCGCTTACCAAAAGCCTTTCAGATGATGGGAGCAGTAAATTTTCGTTGTTTCTCCTAATGCCAAGAGTGAAAGAGTTTCCTCCGTGAAAGCGATCCTTAAGTTCGGAATAGGTCTTGATAGTCTTATAGTCAAAATCTACCAAATAAAATTGTTTGCCGCATTCATGGCTCGTCAATTCTGCTATAATGGAAGACACCCCAGGATCTTGCATTTCATGCACAAGAATCTGGCCAGATAGTGCGGCGAGACAGACAATGCTGTCACAGTTCGCCCGTCTGAAGAAAATCTCATTTTTAGGATCAATGCATTCGACCACCGTATAAACTTCGGGGTTAATTGTCTCAATCATTAGCACCACTCGTAAGTTGGCGTTATCTGAATGTTCAGGGCAATCTGTGAGCGCTTGGATGATCACAGAAGAGCAGTGATTAATGTTAGCTCTCTCAAGAACATCATCGTGTGATGGATTACCCTTCACAAAATGAACTGTGTCGTTCTTTAATTGCGATGGTAGCTCTTCTATTTTATCATCTACAATTATAATATTAGGACCCTTAAAGCTGTGATCTTTTTGGATTTCCTGAATTAATTTCAACGATTTATCTGTTGATACAAAGTTACAAATTATAATGTGTTCGTTGAGCGTAATTTTTTTCATTCCTTTTTTCTCGATGATCCGCGATTCTAAGATCGCTGACGTCGCGAGCGACAAAAGGTAACCTAATAGTCCCACGCCAATAATCATAGTGGGAAATCCCACTATGATTCTACCCCAAAAGCTAACTGGGAAAAGATCACCATAGCCGACTGTGGTCATGGTGACAATCGACCACCAAAATGCGTCTGACCATCCCAAGTTAGGATTCCCTTCCAATTCAAAGTACATAAATCCGGTAGCCGAATAAAGGAGTAAAGATAAAAATAAAACCGAAACCTGTATTGGCTTTTTCATTGTAAGCCTGATGATGCTCACGAGATGTCTGGTGATAATATTAATCAATTAATTTTTCCTCCTCCCAAATCTTTTTCATAGCAATGACGCGATTAGAAATAGTCTCGTTACCCCAAAACCCTTTCTTCTCCAACTTCGTTTGATTTTCCACTTTTAGATATTTAATCATCAAATCAAAGTCATAACGGGAATAGACCATAGAGTAACCTTTGCTAATCAAGTCTTCCCCAAGATCAAACCTATACTGACCGGACTGATCGGCCAGAAATAATGTTCCAAGTAAACGTCCCTCACCCCCGACCCTTTTAGTGGGAATCTTTATCTTTGCTTTTTGATTCTTAGTGGTTGACTGAAGGTATTGGAGGCAAATCCTGCCGTATTCGGTGACCGTAGGGTCGCTGAGGGTTGAGTTGAATGATTTTATGCCAAGTATTCTTAAATTGGTTTGTGTCCCATCTTTTTCGATTAGCACTTCGTCACCGTCAATCACGTCGATTACCCTTACGATATCGCCATCCCCAAAAGCATCAGGATTATTGGGTTTGGTTATTAAGCGAATTCGCTCAGCCTCCCGATAGAATTGAGCTGCAGCCAATAAAAAGATTAGTGATAATAATCCAATATTGTACTTTAATATGAACGCGTAAAGTTTCTTTGCCTTTATAGTGAGCGTCATTATGGGGAAATTCTAAATAATTAAAGGTGAATCAGGTCTATCTCATCAAGAAACGTAAAGTAGCTCTCCGAATTTTTTTTTAAGTGATGGACTAACCCTTGGCGATTCCCAAAAATTATTGATTACCGGCTGCCAAACGAATGTAAAATCTCCCGTATAGTGGCTATGATTATATCTCTCTCTGAGTGAGTATAGTAAATCGCGTAACATATCTCTTAGGTTTTTGTCCGGAATGCTATCTAGATTGTTTTCATGAAGGAAGCGAGGGTAGGGAAATCCAACCTTTTTAGCCATCGATGAATAATAATTTTGTTGAGTCATTGATCGTTCACCACCCCAGTCAAAATAAACGCCGATAAAGCAAGATGAAGTAATTTGTAATCCAAGGCCCTGTTTAAAAATGTATTGGAAGTGTAGCTCAGGGATATGAAATTGACTCAAGCTTAATAATAGATCGCCGGTAATCTTTTTCGTCCTGCGAAGCTTTATTCGCTCGGTATTATAAACCATTCTGGTTCTGATTCCTGATCTAAAAAAACCTTTGCTGTCATTTGAATTGAGAAACATAAACGGAAAATTACCATTAGTTGTATCGATCAGATAATCTTCGTCACCGATGTGCAATTCAATTAGATGATGTTGAGCCCAGTCAGGGGGGGGCTTTTCCCCGGCAGAACCTACATAAGTCCTTAGCTGGTCTTCGTATTCGTCAGGTAGTTCAGCTAAACTTCCAATAACGTGCGAATATCTGAGTCCTAAAATGTCGCAAACAAATCCAAGAGCCGCAGTCTTTTCTGCACAAACTCCTCCAAATCCGGATGCAATATTTTTCCAGACAGCATATCCAGGGCGACTTTGCCGATTGTCTAATAGCCTAGTAATATTTTCAAAAGGTGATAGATAAAGGATCTTCGCCAGCCGTGACATTAGTCTTAAAATCTCATTATCTGAGATTCCTCCTCTCGAATGCTCAATGATGGCTGAAGTAGAAATTAGCTTTGTGTTTTCTTTATCTATTATGGGATACGTTTCTAGGTCTAATACTTGATCGATTGCGTCATAGATTTCCAGTCGGCAAGAGTTTAGAGCAGTGAGATTTTGGTTTAAAAGGGAAACTTCATCGACGATCTCTGTGAAGTCACAATCCGCTCGTGTGACCTCGATAATAGTGTCGTCTCTTTCGAGAATGATTTCATCATCTTTGGAGAGAGGTTTACCGTCTAGACATAAAATGACTGGGGCATTCATCGTCATTGCTGGCCTACTGAAAATCTGTCGGAATTGCTCGAAGTGGAGGGGGTCGACAGGAAAAGGAAGATAGCCTTCGTTTCTACTTTCTGATTGGGGATAATTTAAAAAATTAAATAAGGATCCGGCGCACCATCTTTCCATGGAATCTGGTAACGCAAGCACATATAGATCCTTATTTGCGCATTGATCAGCAAAGATGACGCGCTTCATGAACTACCACTACCAAGTTTTTTAAGTTGCTTAAGAACCTCAAGGGAGAAGTTAGTTTTATAAGCAAGGGCATCGAGGACATTTTCATAAAAAGCCATCGTTTCATAGGTGTGAGCCCAGTCTCCGTCGAAAAACTCTTTCCCAAAATCTTCGAGCACTCTCGCAAGAATCGACTCGGGAAGGTTTAATCCTTCAAACTCCATCATTTGAACCCGGACGTCAAATCCACCAGGAATTCCTAATGCCGGCGGAGTTATAGAACATGAATCGTAGCGGTCGTAGTTGCTTGCAATTTCTTTTGCCGTATTCCTATATCGCTCACTTCGGGCATGTCCTTCATCAGTCAGTTGAATAAGAGGTTGAGTTTTGTCGGAGCCGTAGCTTGAAGATATTGAAACAAGCTGTTTCATTTCCAACGATTGTATTGCGCGGACAATATTCTTATAACCACTGTCAAATTTATTTTCTTTAAAATCTATGAAGGGTGGCTCTTCAAGAAAATGTGCAAATTCCAAGGTCCCTAGGCTTTGTTTATAGCTAAATAGAAGAAGTAAATATACTTGTCCGTATTTCCTTCTAAGGTCATCGATTTCAAAGGTTCCAAGGTTTGGTGGTCCTGCTACCAGGACTAAGTCAAGCACACGATAGTCAAGAGATCCATCATGGTAAGTGCACACTCCAAGAAGATCTCTGGCCTTACTATTTAGGTCTATGGCATCTGATTCTGGCGCCTGATTAATAAAAAACTCCACGACAAGAAGGCCTTTCCTTGCGTTTTCTAGGTAGAGGTTTAGCTCAGTTTGGATAAACGGAAGATCTGGAAAATCAGCAACTTGGAGATTTTCAAGGTTCTCGGGGTTGAGAGCATGGTGCTTGATTAACTGAGAAATGGATAGATCAACCGCAGTTGGGTCTTCCATTGTATAATAGTATGCTTCTTCAAGTGGGCCATTCGCGAGAGAGATTCTGATGTCCCATGCATCATTTTCATATTCAGTAATGTCGTCAGGTCTAAAGACAGTATCTGCCCCAGGTAAAGCCTTGGCAAACTTACGTTTCACGTTCTGCTGCTAAGGAAATTAAATGCCTATTCCGCTCGACGCTCTTGAACCTCCGAACGAGCCTCCTCGCGAACCTACGATTGCATTAGTAGCCATAGCAGCTTTGGAATACGTGCTTGAAGTCCCTGAGCTAGATTTAATTCTACTAGCGGGATTTGACCTTATCGTTGCGTGAATATTATCACTTTTGGCTGTCTTATTAATATAAGCTTTTCTGACCTGACTTTGCTGTCCGACGCTTGAGGTAAATGAACCACCATATTTTCTGGCGGCTGATTTTTCAAAATCCGCATTTGCATTTAGTTGACTGGTATAACCACTTGACCTCCGGAAAGTTTCTCTTTGCTTGGTATTCGTATAATATTTTTCCCTTGGGCTGTAATAGCCGCCCCATCCTGAACCGTGATACCAGTGGTGGTAGTAAGGGTTGTGGTAATGATTTCGATAGGCGGTCTCTTCTTGCTTTTTTTCGAGGGGTTTGTAAGTCCAAGAATATTTATAGTATTTATTAACTCCGTGTCCATAGAGAGTGGCCTTCTCATTCTTCACAGCAATTGTAAAAAGAGGGTCATCACCAGAAAGCTGTCCTTCTTTAATAACGCGAGTGTTTACTTTCCCGTCTTTATCCAGATCTTCAAATGCGGCATAGATGAATCCATTGGCGGTCCCTTCAATATTACTAGGGTTTGCCTCTGAGGGTTTTGAAGTAAATATGACCATATTATCGCCTTCAAAGATTTCATTTACACGCTTTTCAAAGGCCTCAACTTTTCGAAGGTTATGAAATGCTTCAACCACGTCCTTTAAATTTATGAATCCGTTAGTGCCAGGGGCCTTTCTCCAGTCTTGAACTTCCGGTGGCTCTTCCGGACCACAACTCGTCAAAATTGAAGCAGAAGCCATGCTGGTTGCTATGAGTTTCAAATTAGTATGATTTTTTGATTCGTTCATTAGGTGTCGGTTTCCTTGGTTAAGTCGAATAATGGATAGGATTAGAGGCAGAAGAAAAGGATGGCCCCTACGGATATCGCAAGAGTGGCTTCAATATAGCCAGCGTTAAGATTTTTATCTTTGACAACTTCTTCACTTATTCTGCCTCCTGGCAGAAAAACTCGGTCAGTTATGAATCTCAGAATTACGAGTAAAAGAGAACCAGCAATCCCATAATAAAGCATATGGAGAAGACGATCGGCTAGATCCCAGGCCACAGTTAATTCAACATCAACTGTAAGCCCTTTCATTAAAATCATGGAAAAGGCTATAAGATTACCTGAAAAACCGATTCCGGCGGCAAGGTTTTTATTTTGACCAATTTCTTTTTGATCATCATATCTAGTGACTAGCTGATAAACTAAACCAAATATAATAAATCCACATTGGGCGATGAGAAATGTGGAAATTACGCACCTTATATCTAACCCTCCTGAGATACTACCTGCAATTATAAGGCCTGATCCGATGTAGGTGGCTGCCATGATGATCCCAACAGCCGAGTTTTGATTGGTTACGATTTCTTCTTGATTTGAAAATCGCCGAAGGACGATTTTATCGTTTAAGATGCCTGCAACGAAAAGCATGAGCAAACCTAAAGAGCCATAAATGAGAATTGGAATTAGGTCTTTAGAGAAACTTTCCCAGTCAGGTTTTTCAGGCGTATCTCCGGCTAAAACACCACAAAGAACAGCCGTGATGCCGAGCATAAATCCGCTTAGTAGTAAGCCGACTGCTGCATTGTCTTTCTCGGTAAGGTGAGTTTTTATCGAGTAGGGAGTTAATCTATCGAACAATTTATTCGCGATGAAAAGAAAGATGATAGCGAATATTAAATATCCAGCACTGTATAGTAGCCAAAATAGTTCAGTCATAAATCATTCTTTAGTTTAATTTTTTTTGATTGAGAAGTTTGTTTTGTTTCGGAGACTTCCTTCGGTCTTTGTGTTTCGAAATATTCTAGTTGCAGTGATTGGGCGTCTTACCGTCTCAAGAGCAACTCCAGCTCTGAGGGCTGTCATGACGCCTACCGCTTCTAGGTAATTGTCTACAATGAAGAGCTTCCCAGAATCGAAAGGAAGGTCTTCGAGTCTGTTTTGCATACAATTTGAGTTTTCGCGAACTGCTATTACCGGAATGCCCTGCTCAAGTGCCGCTAAAGTGGGTATGCCAATACAATTATCAGGTATGATTAGGCATGAGATATCAGCGACCGTTATTAGATTTGGGTCGCCATGAATAGGCGCATCTGAGACAATCCTCGGGCTCTTATGAAGTCCTTTTAAAATACAATGGAGGTAAGTAGTCGAAACTGCTTCAGCTGATTTCCGTGGGTCGACGATTCCAACGTCCAGATTCATCACTTCTTCTGATGTCATCATTGGTGAATGAGCGGATGGGATATTGAAGAGCATGGAAATAGTATGAGTAAGCATTGCCTCAACTCCGCCCCAAGGGTTTACCGCTATATGATCAGATGTAAAATAATCCGCATGGTAGTGACTTGGTAGATCAATTAGCGAGTTTAGGGCAACTGCATCGTAGTTATTGCGATGTTCAGTCAAGGCTTCGCAGAGTCGCTCTAAGTATTCGATTCTTCCTACTGCCCTCCCCGATCTGGAGTAAAAAGCTCGCATTAGAATACGCTCTTCCATTGTAATTACGGCAGGACAGTCTAATCCAAACGCAGCCCTAGCGGCCGAAACTGAATTTATGGCGAGCTCATGGAACTTTTGATCAGTGTGTTCATCAATAATCATTAGGACCCTATTGGAGTTTACTTTTTGAAGTCCTAACTTACCCATGATCAATCTTGAAATAACGCTGCCTTCAACGTAGAGACCATTGTCTGGGATTTCGTTGATATCCGCTGCGTTGACAACATTTGGGTGTGTAATTAAATTGTCACAGTTTGCTCCGATTAATCGTGTTAGCGAGCCCCCATCTCCGGAGTGTCCGCCGAGTTCGGCACCGATACCGGTTGGTACAAGAAGTAAGGCATTAAATTCTTTAAAATTTTCGTATCTTCTTTTTTCGAGGTCAAAAATGGAATCTATCTTATGAAGATAATCGTCTTTGGCCCCGGATAAGGTGCCGAGCTCGCAATGATATCCTTGGTCATCCGTTTTGCTAATCGTAATTCTGACTGGTGTCTCGTTGGTGCTTAGCTGGCTCTTTACAAAATCAGCAATGTGCCCCAAAAGATTGATATGATCTTTAATCTTAGGGATAAGAATCTCTTTTTCTGTAATTAACATCTTTATATCCTCTCGATGAGAGTTGATCGGCATGTTGCAGCGCCAAACCATTCTTGCGTAAGATTTTGTGCCACCACAGCATCGTATTTTTTACATGAAAAAATGTTTACATAGGTCGCCTTTAGCAGATCCAAAGTGTGAATGACGATATTACTAGTTTTTATAAATT
Organism: Akkermansiaceae bacterium; assembly: GCA_022424905.1. GTDB lineage: Bacteria > Verrucomicrobiota > Verrucomicrobiia > Verrucomicrobiales > Akkermansiaceae > SW10. The sequence continues at coordinate 7,940 of JAKMGP010000159.1, forward strand.
GCACAGCTGAGGTTCCTAAAAGGTGAGCCTCAGTAGTTATCTCTGCATCTGGAACACCATCGTAATCCCAGAAGTGGAGATCTTCTCGTTCCATCTGAATTTCGTCGCAAAGCTTTTCGAAATAGCCCCTTAGACTCTTCCGATTAAAAGTTGAGGCGTCACAACCATGAAGGTCTAGGATAAGCTCGTAACCATAGGGATCTGGGGGTGGTGTTGATAGAGTGTCTGACATGAGAAATTGGATTGAAGGTGAACTGGAACTAGGTCAAAAGAAGGAGGAGAAATTTCCCCTTTAAAAAATATTTAGCACTGATCTCAATATTGGTTTAAAAAATTATTGTCCATTATAAAATAGAGCGATGTTTCTAATAGGTAATGAGAATGTTTTTTGATGTATTCGGCATCGATTATCAAAATCTAAAGCTGATTTCTCAGGAAGGTATGGGCGAGATTCAAAATCCAATCTCCATTTAACTATTACAGATCTTTTGCCGTGGGGCCCAGAAAGCGGTGTTCTTCTTTAATTTCTTTTCGCGGTCTTTGAAGAAATTGGAAATGAAATTCTATTAGTTGTCTTGGTGGAAACAATTAATACCGCGGGCGATAATCCTTTTTTCCACCACAATATTTTAAGATAGAGTCGAGGCGGACTAACTGCAGAGTCATATGGTTGGCCATTTTTCTGGCGGGAATGTGAGTGCGATCACCCCCCTCGGTGAGACTCACTCGAGAAAAAAACCTCAAAAAATTCGCAAAATAAGTTGGCGAAAAACACTTAAAGAGATTTCAAATACGCGAGCAAGTCCGCAAGATCCTGCGCTGTCATGCCGAGTTGATCTGCGCTGAGCATCAAGCTATGGCCGAGGTTTTTCTGGCTCTTAATCTTCTCTTTGGGGATTGTTTGTTGCAGGCCCCCGACCGATTGCATGATCACCGGATTGCCGCTGGTGAGGGCGATGCCGTGAACCGTTTTCCCGTCCTTCGTGATGATCTCTTTTCCAGCAAAACCATGGGAGATGTCTGCCGATGGTTCGATGATTGATTTGAGGACGACCTCGGCAGTCTGGGCTTTAGCAAATCCGGTGATGTCTGGACCAAAGCCAATCCCGGTTCCCTTAATTTGGTGGCAGGTGTAGCAGCGTGTCGCTACGACCTTGCCTTTTGCGGTATCGCCCTGAATTGAGAGGATTTCATTGATCGGAGGGAGTTTCGTTTTTGGTGAGGGCGGCGCAATGACTTCGATGATTTCGACATTTCCAGGATCGTAGATCTTGCGTTTTTTGAGTTCGGCATCGAGCCCGTAGTCTTTCCACTGGGCGTTCTTTAGTTTGAGTAACCAGCCAAGGGCAAGGCCCCGGACTTCGCCGGTGCCGTTCTGCGCGAGGTCAAGCATCGCGGTTGCTCCTTCTTTTTCCTT
>JAKMGP010000223.1 GCA_022424905.1 Akkermansiaceae bacterium
GGTCATGGGAGCACTCGTCGTCCTCTCGATTTTCACCGCAATTCTCATTCTGCTCTATTTTCTGACCCTTCGTCGCAGCTCAGTCGTTTCAAATCGCTTCATGAATGCCTCGGAGGCCATGATCCGAAAGCGTGATTATCTAGGGCTCGTCGGCTACTGTCACGGCCGGAGAGAAGCAGTGGCGCGAGTCACCCAAAAAACCCTCGATTTTTTGACCAAAACCCCAAATGCCAGCCACCCTGAGATACGCGAGGTTGCAGAAGCCGAAGGAAATCGTCAGGCCGGCATCCTAACCCAAAGAATCAGCTACTTAGCTGATATTGGGGGGATTGCTCCGATGGTTGGCTTACTTGGGACGGTAATCGGGATGATTAAATCCTTCATGGAAATCGCTAACGGCAATATTGAAGGGGCTAAGCAATTAGAACTAGCTCAAGGAGTCTGGGAAGCCCTCATCACCACCGCTGGTGGTCTCGTCATTAGTATTATCGCTATGACATTTTACTCCTATTTTCGCGGCCGAGTTCAAAACCACACCGCAGAATTAGAAGCAGCCGGAACCCATATCCTCGCCTTGGTTGGCTCCCAAATCCAGCAGGGCCAGACTGGCTCAACAAGTCAACCTCTTCGCGATGATTTCCCAATGCGTGACCTCTAGGGATCAAAGAACGCTTTAACCTCATGCGTATTCGCGATAACAATCCTCCGCCCGCTAGCTTCCAGCTAGCGCCAATGATTGACATCGTCTTTCTCCTTCTGATTTTCTTCCTGGTCACCTACCAGATCACTGAGCAGGAAAAAGACCTTAAGGTCGCAGTTCCCACCACCAGTGAAGGCTCTCAAAAAGCCCGTGTTGCCAATAAGATCGTCATCAACCTCTCGGCTGATGGTGAGATTACCATCAGCGGTGAAGTTTATACCAAAGACCAACTCAGGCAAAAACTTAAACGGATTGTAAAAGCCGCCGAACTGGCCAACGAAGACGGTGCCGATCAACAACCTGTGCGGATCCGAGCCGACCGTGATGGCCGAAATCAACAACTTCTCCAACTTGTTGATGAAATCCAAAAAGCCGGCATCTGGAATATCGATTTTGCGACCCGTTCACCAAAGAACCCTTAATTTTTCCGATGCAAATTCGAGCCTTCCTCGCTATTCTAATCGGCCTGTCACTTCCTTCCCTAGGACAGGCCCCCGATCAGAAGGAAGATACCCTTCGGGTTAATCCAGCCCGCGATCTTTTTGACCTCGCTACGCTGAACTACAACGACGCTAAAAATGGGGAAGATAACAAAAAAGTTGAACGGGACTATCGAATTGCAGCTAAGAAGTTCGACCAGTTTCTAAGAACTTTTCCCCGCGATAAAAAGGCAATCGAAGCATGGTATTTCCTTGGAATGTCTTACCGTGAAATTGGCGAAAGCGAAGCCAGCCGCACCTGTTTCAGGTCTGCCGCAACAAACTGGAAGACCGGAAAATTTGTGGAGGCTTCTGCCCTCTTCTTAGCCTCCGACGATTACAAGGCAGAGAAGTGGCGGGAGGCAGCTAAGTGGTTTCAAATCGTCTCTGACACGACAAAAAACGAAGAGATTAAACACCAATCGCTCTATCGACGGTTCCTCTGTTTTTATAAGCTCAAAGACAAGGCTGGCATGCTTCTTTCTTTGCAGAAGGTCATAGCAGACGAGGACAGTCCCTATTCTGAGACAGCCCGCCTCGCTTTGGCAAGGCTCTACCGCGATTCACAAAGCACTAAGCAAGCCCACCAGCAGTTTGTGATTCTATCGAAATCAAAGGACCCCAAAATCCGTGCCGAAGCGACTTTCCAAGCAGCGCTTACTGCCCAGACACTTGGCGAAAAAGACCTTACCAAAATATGGTTTCGTAATGCTCTCTCAGAAGAGCAATCAAAAGAAGTCAAGGGTAAGACCCAGCTTGTTCTCATGAATCTACATTACAAGGACATGCAATGGCAGGATGTCATTGATGTTTTTCGTATTGGAAACTTCGAACTCGAAAAAAACTCCGAGCTTCAGCGTCTGATTATGGTTGCAAAATCCTATGACGTCCTTGGCAAGGAAGAGGAAGTCACGAAACTTTACGAGCAGATCGCCACACTCTCTCCCGGATCCGCGTCAAGCTTTGACGCCAATTATAACCTCCTTGTTCGCGACCATAAGAAAGCTGCCAAAAACTTCCTCAAAAATGCTGAAGATTTCCTGGGCACTTACGCTTCCACAAAAGGAAAAAACCCAAAAGTTCATTCCATTCGTCTACTACTGGCCGAGGGCTACTACGCAGCAAAGGATTATAAAAAAGCGATCTCAGAATATCGTCTGCTTGATCTCTCTCTTGTTGATAAATCAAACGCCCTTGGAGTTCGCTATCACGTTGCTAAGTCACAGCTCTTCCTGAAAAATGAAAAAGGTGCACTCGCTGCAATCGCCGCATTTATCGCCGAATTCCCAAAGGCAGCACAAACGACCCAGCTTCGCTTAGATCGGGCCGAACTCCTAAATGCGGCAGGTCGAGAAGGCGAAGCTGTAGGAGACTACAAAATAATTCTTCAAAACACTACGGATCAGATGATGAAGAAAAGCCTTATTCTTCGCCTAGCGTCTCTTTATCAGGAACAGGAGAAATGGGAGGATTTTGTTGCCATGCAGGAACAAATTCTTCAGCTCCCAGCATCCGACCAAAAAACTCAAGCTTCCGCTAACTTTTGGCTCGGTTGGAATCAGCTTCGACTCAAGAACGGAGCCAAAGCAGAGCCCTTCCTCCGCAAAGCTCGGGCTCTCGACTCCAAAACATTCGCTTCAAAGGTCAGCCCTATCTTAGTCAGAAATGCCTTCAAAGCCGAGGATCTCGACCTCCTTGAAGATGAAATCAACCTCGCACGCCAAGATTCGCCTGATACCAAACTTCCATCTGCCATTCTGCAATGGTTGGGCGCCACTCTCATCAAAAGCGGTGAAGAAAAACGCGGTTGGCCTTTTCTCCACGAAGGACTTACCGACGAATCGACATCTGCCAAGCCCCTAGTTTGGAAACTCTACACCAAGGCATCGCTCGGTCTCAAAAAATACGCGGAAGCCTTACGTGGGGCCAAGGCCATCCTAGAACTGGAAGAAAATCTATACCGCAAGGCCGAAGCACTTTACTTCAAATCCCAGGCACACAATGGGCTCAAGCAATTTGATGAAGCTCGTTTAGCCGCTTCTGATGCTCTCGATCTCCGCCCCGCCGGAACACTCGATATCCAGCTCCGCATGTTCGCCGGAGATATCGACATCACTGCCGGAAAACCCGAAGCCGCGATCCGGCACTATATTATCGTTGAAAGCACTTTCGCGAAATCTGCCACCGACAAAAGAGAGGCACTTGCCAAGGTCATTTCAACACTCAAAATCATTGGGACCCCAAAAGCGTTGGAACTCTTAAAAGACTATCAGAAGTAAGAAAGGCTCTATTCCCACTCGATACTTGCGGGGGGCTTTGTCGAGATATCGTATAAGACACGATTAATACCGCTCACTTCATTCAAGATTTGCTGACTTGTCTCACGAAGAAGTTGGGCCGGCAAATCTACCCATTCGGCAGTCATGGCATCTTCGGAGATCACCGCTCGTAAATTGGTAGCCCACTCATAGCTTCGTTCATCTCCTTTCACCCCGACTGTCTTAACCGGAATTAATCCGGCATAAGCCTGCCAAACCCGATCATACCAGCCATGCTGTTTTAGTTTCCCGATAAAGATGGCATCGCATTCACGGATAATATTAAGCCGCTCACGATCAACCGCACCTGGACACCGTACGGCTAATCCCGGCCCCGGGAATGGATGACGCCCAAGAATATCAGGAGCAATCCCCAACGCCGCGCCCAACTCACGAACCTCATCCTTAAAGAGTTCGGCTAGTGGCTCCAGCACCTTACCTTGCTCTTGGAGTTCAAGGATTTTTGGAACCCGGTTATGGTGTGTCTTTATCACCGAAGCTTTCGACTTCGCATTTGAAGCACTCTCAATGACATCGGGGTAGAGGGTTCCTTGGGCCAACATTTCGGCATTCCCAACGGAATCCCAAAAAACCTTAATAAAGAGATTTCCAATGATCCGCCGCTTCTCCTCTGGATCTTCTTTTCCAGCCAAAGCGCCTAGAAATTCGTCAGAAGCATCTACCGTTTCAATCTCTACGCCCATGCGATGAAAATTATTTTGCACTACAGTTGCTTCGTCTTTTCGGAGAAGTCCATTATCCACGAAAATAGCACGAACATTCACCCCCGCCTCTTTTAGCAGCACGGCCAGAACCGTACTGTCAACTCCCCCACTCACACCACAAACGACTTGTTTTTCGCCAACTATTTCACGGATCCCCTCGATCATTTCGCGCTTAAAATCCTCGATATGAAAACGCTGAAGCTCGTCGGCTTGCTGGAGGAAATTCTTTAGAATTCGCAATCCTTCGTGTGAGTGCGTGACCTCGGGGTGGAATTGAATTCCAAAAAAACCGCCAGGCCAGCGTAAACTCACCGGAGTCCCATGTTGGTTGGTTGCGATCACTTCAGCTTCCTCATGCAAATCTTGCACAGTATCCGAGTGACTCATCCAAACCTGAGAGTCTTCAGAAATCCCGTCATAAAGATCCTTGTCGCAGACCGGGGTCAGAGCAGCTGCACCATATTCCCGCCTATCACTCTTTTTCACGGAGCCCCCAAACTTGATATTTAGAAGTTGCATCCCGTAGCAGACTCCAAGAACGGGCACACCAAATGACTTCAATTTCTCAAAATCGATATCCGGAGCATCCTCCTCGCTGGTGCTCTTGGGGCCACCAGAAAGAATGATTGCTCCAGGCCGACCAATTTCAGCGATGTCTTCAGGGGAGTAAAGCTTAGCGAAAAAGCCCAATTCACGTATCCGGCGAACAATGAGCTGGGTGTATTGCGAGCCAAAATCGAAAACAGCAACATGTTGAATCTCTTGCATCTTAAAACTAGGAAGCGGGTTGGTAGTTCGTGGGCTCCTCGGTGATGGTGACATCATGAGCGTGACTTTCTCGAAGACCACCCGGGGTGATACGGACAAATTCGGCCTTTTCCCGAAGCTCGGTTAAATTTCGCGCCCCTACATATCCCATTCCAGAACGAAGTCCGCCCATCAGTTGGAAAACAACATCAGCTAGTGGTCCTTTATAAGGAACACGACCCTCAACCCCTTCAGCAACTAGCTTACCGCTAGAGTTTTGACCGTAACGATCACCCGCACCTTTTCGCATCGCTCCAATCGAGCCCATGCCACGATAAGTCTTAAAGCGACGCCCCTGAGAGTGAACGGTCTGTCCTGGACTCTCTCTCGTCCCAGCAAGCAAAGAACCTAACATGACGAGATCGGCACCCGCAGCAAGAGCCTTAGTGATATCGCCCGAGTATCGAATTCCGCCATCAGCAATTACCTGCACGCCACGTTCGTGAGCAGCATCGGCAACATTTTGAACGGCCGTAAACTGAGGCATACCCACTCCAGATATTACGCGGGTAGTGCAAATCGACCCCGGACCAACTCCAACTTTCAGGCAACTTGCTCCCGCGCTAATCAAGTCCCTCGCACCTTGGGCTGTAACAACGTTACCGGCTACAACTGGCGTATCACCTAGCTCGCGAAGCTTTTCAATCACCTCCATAACCCGGGAAGTATGCCCAGTCGCGGCATCTATAAAAAGAGCATCGGCACCAGCTTCAAGGAGAGCCTTGGCACGATCTAAAAATTCAGGCCCTGGTCCCACCGCCGCGCCACAACGAAGTTGGCCGTTTGGATCCTTAGACGCACTAGTAAAAGTGATTCGTTTCTCAATATCAGCACCGGTAATCAATCCAGCTAAAGCCCCATCATCGTTCACCAAAGGAAGTTTTTCGATCCGATTTTTGTAGAGAATCTCCCGAGCCTGGCGTTGATCCATATCAGCCGGCGCTGTCACCAAGCGGTCCATAGGCGTCATTACATCTTCAACCAGAGCTTCCTCACTTGGGATATGACGAAGATCGCGTCCGGTAACCATTCCCTCAAGACGTCCATTTGGATCAACTACCGGGAATCCGGAAAATCCCTCCCGCTCCATAATCTCGCGAACCTCGGCCACCGTTTGCTCTCTAGAGACTGTAAGGGGCTGATAAATCACCGCATTCTCGGAACGCTTTACTTTAGCCACCATCGAAGCCTGTTGTTCGACGGCACAGGCACGATGGATAACTGCAATACCGCCTTCACGAGCGAGGGCCATCGCCAGTTCAGTCTCAGACACCGTATCCATGGCGGCTGAGACGATCGGAATATTTAGTGAAACCCCTTTGCACAACTCAGTGCTCACATCGGACTCGGAAGGGAGCAGTTCGCTCAAACTAG